>JARFPW010000128.1 GCA_029288095.1 Gemmatimonadota bacterium | reverse complement strand
CAGGCGACGAGCTTGCCCTCCTCCATCGTCGGGCTCAGCTGCGCCATTACGACTCTCGTTGCCATGTATCGGATTCCGTCAGTCGAGGTAACAGACGTGCTTCACGGCATTCACCACGTGATCGAGACTCGGCACGATCATTTTCTCGATCGGGCGGGCGTAGTGCATCGGTACGTCGAGTCCGGACACCCGGGCTACGGGTGCATCCAGGTCGTCAAACGCCTCACGCTGTATATCGTCCACGACCTGCGCACCGATCCCCGCGATCGGCCACCCTTCCTGGACGACGACCGCCCGGTTCGTCTTCCGCACCGACGTGATGACCGTATCGGTGTCGAGAGGCCGCAGGCTGCGGAGATCCACGATCTCCGCCTCGATCTCGTAGTCCGTGGCGAGCTTCTCGGCTGCGGCGAGTGCGACCTGCACCATCTTCGAGTGCGCGACGATCGTCACGTCGTCGCCGACGCGCTTCACGTCGGCGAGACCGATCGGCACCAGGTGCTCCCCGTCCGGCACCTCGCCTTTGACGTTGTACAGGAGTTCTCCCTCGATGAACACGACCGGGTCGGCGTCCCGAATGGCGCTCTTCAGCAGCCCCAGCGCGTCGGCCGGCGTCGCCGGAGCACACACCTTGAGGCCGGGGATGTTCGCGTACCACGGGTCGGGCACCTGTGAGTGCTGCGCAGACAGCTGGAGGGCCGCTCCGCCCGGTCCGCGGAACACGATGGGGATGTTGTACTGTCCGCCGGACATGAACAGCATCTTCGCGGCCGAATTGACGATCGCGTCATAGGCGAGAAGCGCGAAGTTCCAGGTCATGAACTCGACGACGGGCCGCAGGCCGGCCATCGCGGCTCCGACACCCAGGCCCGCAAACCCGTTCTCGGCGATCGGCGTGTCGCGCACGCGCCACTCACCGAACTGGTCGAGCAGGTCTTTGGAAACCTTGTACGCACCGTCGTATTCGCCGACCTCCTCACCGATCAGGAATACGCTGTCATCGCGCTCCATTTCCTCGCGCAGCGCGCGATTGAGCGCCTCGCGGTAGGTGACTACCGCCATGCGTCCCTCCGATCCAGGCCACCGAGGTATTCGTCGCGATACACGTTCTCATAGATCGCCGACGCATCGGGGGCCGGACTGTTTTCAGCGAACTCCGCCGCGTCCTCCGAAGCGGCGATCGCAGCCTTGTCCAGCCGGTCGTACTCCTCCTGGCTGAGCAGGTCCTGCGAAATCAAGCGATCGCAGAGAGTCGCGATCGGGTCGTTCTGCCGCTCGCGCTGGACCTCTTCCTTCGTCCGGTAGGTGCCGTGGGCCGGATCCGACATCGAGTGACCGAGGTAGCGGTAGGTGACCGCCTCGAGAAACGTCGGGCGGAGTTCGTCGCGCGCCCGATCGGCGGCCCGCGTTACGGCATCGTACATCGCTATCACGTCCTGGCCGTCCACTCGCTCGGAGTGCATCTCCTCATACGCGTGACCTCGCGTGACGAGTTGCTCGACGGAAGCCACGCGGTCGGTGGCCGTGCCCATGCCGTAAGCGTTGTTCTCGACGATGTACACGACGGGAAGGCCCCACTTGGCGACCATGTTGAACGCCTCGTGGAACGGGCCGCCGTTCACCACGGAGTCGCCGAAGAAACACAGCACGACCTGGTCGCCACCGCGATACCGGATCGCGTACCCGACGCCCGCCGCCAGGGGGAGATGGGTGCCCACGATGCCATGCCCGCCCATGAAGTTCACGTCGGCGCCGAACATGTGCATCGACCCGCCGGCTCCTCCGGAGCAGCCATCTACTCGGCCGAACAGCTCGGCCATCACAGCTCGCGGCGTGATTCCCCGTACGATGGCCTGCGCATGGTCGCGGTAGGCGGTAAACACGTAGTCGTCGGATCGGAGAGCCCGGATGGCGCCGACGGCCACCGCCTCCTGGCCAATGTACAGGTGGCAGAATCCGCCGATGCGTCCCATCTGATAAGCCTCGGCGCACTTCTCCTCGAACCGCCGGGACAGGAGCATCGACCACAGCATCTCATGGAGTAGCTCGCGGCCGTAGGCGCTCAGGTCTACGTCCGGTCGATCCCGGTCGGCGACCCGCCGTTCTTGCTGCGCCTCCTGCTGGCTGACTTCCTGCTCCACGCGCTTTTCCTGGGTTGGTATATCGGTACCTGGGTCATTTCCGGCGAGCCGCGGAAACTAGCCCAGACAGGCGCGCGAGTCCAACAAAGGGAGGATGATCCGGCAGGTGTTTGTTGTTACCGCAACAACCTAGGCAGCGCTGGCCTTGCGCTTCAGTTCGTCAATTTGCTCGCGAGCGTGATAGCTGCTGCGGACCAGGGGTCCGCTCTCGACATGCAGGAATCCGAGCGACTCGCCATAGGTCTTCCACTCGGCGAACTCATCGGGCGACACATACCGATCGATCGCGCGATGTCGCTCCGACGGACGCAGGTATTGCCCGAGTGTCAGGATCTGGACGCCCGTGTCGAGCGCATCGTCCATGAACGACCGGACGTCGTCCGATCGTTCGCCTAGACCCAGCATGATGCCGGTCTTGATCAACACCTCGTCATCGAGGCTCTTCGCATACCGAAGGACCTCGAGGCTGCGCTCGTATTTGGCCCCCGGCCGCGCCTCGGGATGCAGACGCTCGACCGTCTCCATGTTGTGGTTGAAGATGTCCGGACCGGCCGCTATCACGCGTGCGATGGAGGGGCGCATTCCCCGGAAGTCCGGCGTCAACACCTCGATCGAACATTCGGGTAGCCGATCGCGGATGTCATCGATCAGCCAGCCGAAGATCCTGGCGCCACCGTCGGGCAGGTCATCCCGATCTACGGATGTGATCACGACATGCCGAAGTCGCAGCTGCTCGATCATCTCGGCGACGCGCCGCGGCTCGTCTTCGTCCAGCTCTTCCGGTCGCCCGTGGGCGATCGCGCAGTACGGACAATTCCGCGTGCACTTGTCCCCCATGATGAGAAACGTGGCGGTCCCGGCGTCCCAGCATTCACCGATGTTCGGACAGTGCGCCTCTTCGCACACCGAGTTCAGGCCGAGCTCGCGCATCAACCCCTTCAAGCGCCGATAGTTGTCGCCGCCCGGGGCCTTCACCTTCAGCCAGCGAGGCTTCTGCTGCGGCCAGGCGGCAGGCGGACTACCGCATCCGCCGGGCACGGGATGGCCGGGCGCCGCTTGATTACCGGGTTGAACGACATTCAGTCTGCGCATAGGCGGGCGAATCTACCGGCCGGCGTGAACAGCGGCCACTTCTGGAAGTGTCATTGCAGAGGATCGCGGCCGCAACTAAACTCCCCCCTCATGCGTAATGGCCCGGGTGACCGGGTCCGTAACAGAAGGTGTGATCTGCATGACGTACATCATTGCTCAACCATGCATCAGCGAAAAGGACGCGTCCTGCGTGGACGTGTGCCCCGTCGATTGCATTTATGAAGGCGAAGACCAGTTCTACATCCATCCGGAAGAGTGCATCGATTGCGGCGCCTGCGTTCCGGAGTGCCCTGTCGAGGCGATCTTCCCGGATGACGAGGTCCCAGACCAATGGACTGAGTTCATCGCCAAGAACTATGTATACTTTGACGTGCCGGCCCCCTGAAGCCATAGCGATGGCTGGCTCGTGCGCACATTGCGGCGCCCACTTCCGGCTTGGAAGCGGGCGTCTCGTTCGTTGAACCCCCGGTGGAGCTAGCGCGTTGATAGCGCCGACCCTGGGATTTGGAAGCTTACAGTCTGACATGTCGAGGTGGACGAAGATGAACCGCGGATTTGCTGGTCCCATATTGACGGTGGCGGCGATCGCCGTGCTCGGCTGGACGGCGGACGTCCAGGCGCAGGAAACGATGTCGATGGCCGATCCGGCTTACGAACAGCTGACGGTCGCTGACGCAGCCGGCCTGGAAGCTCCGGAACTCCCCGAGGCGGACGGCGAACTCGTGGCTGTCCGTACACTCACGGACGAACGCCTCGTCGAATTCGACATCGGGCCCCTGGAACTGACGGCCGGGATGCAGCATCTGCGCCTGCCGATCCAACTCGCGGTCTTCCCGGTGGACGGGTGGATCCATGGTTTCGAAGTCGAGATGGTCGACGGCCAGGGCAATGCGATCCCGATGGACCTCCTGCACCACGTCAACTTCATCGATCCGGACAAGCGGGAGCTGTTCTCCACCATCGCGCGGCGTGTGATGGCCGCTGGCCGCGAGACGCTGCGGGAGAAGCTTCCGGGTCTGATCGGTTATCCGGTATCGGACGGAGACCGGATGCTGATCGCGTCGATGTTCGCCAATCCGCTCGCCGAAGACTATCTCGACGCGCATCTCATCGTGCGTTTCCATTACAGCACGGAGTCGGACGGCTTTCTGCAGCCGCGCGACGTGTACCCCTTCTACCTCGACGTCATGGGGCCGATCGGCGGAAAGGACTTCCCCGTCTCACCGGGCAAGACGGTGCAGCACTGGGAGGGCAAGCCTGCGGTCGACGGGCGCATTCTCGGCATCGGCGGCCACCTGCACGATCATGCCTCCAAACTCACGCTCGTGGACATGACGACGGGGAAGACCATTTGGGAGGCAGAACCGGACGTGAACGCCGAAGGGCGAGTGACGGGCGTGCCCAGCGGTTCGTTCATGTGGACGCTCGGCCGGAAGATCTACGCCGACCACACGTACCGCATCTCGGTCGAGTACGACAACCCGCTCGATGTTCCGGCGCCGGACGGCGGTATGGGCGCGATAGGTGGCGTGGTATGGGTCGGCAAGAACACGGAATGGCCCGAGTTCGACCGCGGTGACGACATGTATGTCGCTGACCTGATCAACACTCTGCAGGCGCCGGCAAACCTGCACGGACACGGGGCACACGACATGTCGGACCCGGCGGGTATGGGCGAGATGGACGCCGAAGGAATGGACGCCGAGGCGCACGGCGAACACTCGCACTGATCAAGTACCACTTTCACACGGCGCAGAGGGATATCCGAAGGCTGGGAGCCCTCAAGGGCGACCGGCTGTGCCACGTGTACAGCGATCGCTCGCTGGAAGAGCTGGTGGCGTGGGGCGAGGAGCGGAACCTGCGACCCGAGTGGATCGATCGCCGCAACGTCCTGCCGCACTTCGATGTGCTCGGTGATTCTGTCACCGAGCACGAGCCCGGTGTTTCTCGTGCCGAACTCGTAACCGACATCCGCTGGTGGCGCGACCGCCAGGCCACCAGCGGATATCGGCAGTAACGCTCCGAATCAGCGCCCGGTATTGAGCACGTTGACTCCCCGGAACACCGAGATCGGGCAGCCGTGCGAGACCGCGTTGCTCTGACCCGGCTGACCCTTTCCGTCATTCAGGCTTCCGCCGACCTCGTAGGTCGATGGGCCACCGATCACGGAGAGGGAGTTCCAGAAGTCCGGCGTGCGTGCCTGGTACGCGACGTCGCGCAGCATCCGCACCTTCTTGCCACCGCGAACTTCCCACGCGACCTGCGCCGAGAATTGGAAATTGTAGCGTTGCTGGTCGATGGAGTAGGAGTTTCGACCCTCCATGAGGATGCCCCGGTCCACGGACGCGAGCACGTCATCCTCGCTGAGATCCTCGGCCGCGTTAGGCAGCAGATTCATGTT
>JARFPW010000042.1 GCA_029288095.1 Gemmatimonadota bacterium | reverse complement strand
TCCCCGGAAGGGGCCGATGTATTGGGCACGAACCCGGCGGGTGCGGCGAACGACCCTGAAACGTGGGAACGGATCGGACCAGTCGATCTCGACATACCAGCCGCGCGACCGGTTCTTGCCGACGCGGTTGAACGGCGGACGATGAAGCGCGATCCCGTCGGCTTCCTCGAGGCAGGCCTCGAGATCGGTGCCCGCCCGGAAGGGAACCACTCCCCGCGCCAGGCGCAGCATGTCGCGCAGGCGGGTGTCCTTAGGGCCGCCCCCATAGAAGTACCCGCGCACTCTGCGCCGCAGGTTGACGCTCTTCCCGATGTAGATGGGAGTCCCCAGGGCGTCTACGAAATGATAGACGCCCGGAGAACGGGGAAGGTCGTCGGGGACCCAATCGGGTACGGGAGATGTGCGCGCCGCCACGGTTCCGCTGTTCGGGTTATGTTCGGGAACCCCAAGCATAGCGGCCGCGGCGGCGGCCTCGCAACTACGTGGTTTCGACCAGCCTCAGGATGACGATCTGCTCGACGTCGAGGTCGTCCCTCGAAAGCCGCGCCGCATACCCGTCCCCGAAGAACAGCTGGGGCAACTCTGCGCCGCGCAGCTCGCCCAGCAGCTGACCGTCGGCCGAGTACACGTCGAGCCGCTCGTTCTCGCCGGGCGCCGTCTCCGAGACGCCGACCCAGATACGGTCCCGGTGGTCTACCACGAGTTCGTTGATCAGCGGAATCGTCTCCTCAAACGTCACGGCCTCCGCCTGTTTTCGCTGCATGTCCTCGTCCTGATCGTCGGACGGTTCGAGGATCTCGTCGATGACGCGTTGACGATCCTCGTCGGTGGTCGCGCGCGGCAGGGGATCGCGTTGAACTACTCGCCAGACCGTACCGTCCGCGGACATCAGGCGGATGTCGTACTCCGCCCGGTCCTGTCTGACGAGCCTGCCATCAGTGAACCCCGCGTAGGAAGAATTCGCGGAGAAGCGCCGTGACATCAGCATCATCATCCGGTTGTTGCCGCTGGTCATTTCGACGACGTCCGTCTTCGGGGCGGGGATCGTCCACAGCGTATCAGTGATCGCTCCCTCACGGCTGATCCGGACCACGGGGCGGGGCGGCATCCGGGCGTTCTCCCCGGGCGTAAACCTGAACGAGCTCATCAGACTGAGCACGCCGCCCGGCACAGCGACGAGGCGGCCCCCAAAACCTGTGCTTCCCTCGCCCATCGGAATCGCGACGGCTTCCCCACGGTCGACCGGAAACAGCGTAATCCGTTGATTGGATCGGTCGGCCAGCCACAGCGTGTCACCCGGGCCCATCGACAGTACTGCGCCCCAGGCTCCGATCTCGCCAGGGCCCTCTCCCTCGCGGCCCCACGTCCCGATGAACTCGCCGGTCGGGCGGTATCCAATGATCCGCTTTCCCTGTCCGTCGAACACGTAAAGGTTGCCCGCCGCGTCTGACGTCAGCCCGTAGCGTCCCACGCGGGAGAACTGATAGTCCGGGTCGTCGACGTGGAACCCACCGATGACGGCTACGGTGTCGAACCGCCAGGGCAATTCAGTCGCCCCGGCCTCCGGATAGTGGAGGCGCTCGATGCCGTCGATCGTATCTATCGCGGCGGCTAGCTCGGTCGAAGCTGTTCCTTCGCCCGCACATCCGGCGAAGAACGGAAGGGGCAGGCTCAGCAGGGCGATGGCGGTGAGTCGATTCGGCGGCATCATCGAAACTCCAGTTCGGGTGCGATGCGTCCGGGCCATGATTGGACGATCCGCGAGCGGCAATCGTTGTCCCTCAGGCCAGATCGCCGCCGGGCCTGGTCTCAGGCACGTCGGGAGTGCGCCGCGGGCGTGCCACGAGCTCTCCCCCGCAATTGGGGCAACGGAATTCGAATCCCGCCGCGCACTCGCGGCACCAGGTACACTCGTAGCTGCAGATGAGGGCTGGTCCGGCGGGGAGCAGGTCCCGACCGCAACGCTCACAGTTGGACTTCATGTCGAGCGTCACGGTCGCCTCCTGTCGTTTACATCGGGAGCCAGTAGCTCATCTTCACGGCCAGCACATTGCTGCCGGGCGCCCCGAATGTGTCCAGCAGGTCGCCGGCACCCACGAAGCTACCATCGTTCGAGAACTGCGACAGGTTCTGCTGCCAGACCAGGAACAGCGTGCTGCCTGGCCGCAGTTCCCAGCGGAACACCAGGTTCGAGCGGAACGACAGCGAGTTGAAGTCCCGGTCCGACAAAGTGAACGCATCGGCGCCGTCTGTGACGGAGTAGTAGATGCTTCCGTCAACATCCTGCCGCTTGGTAATCGACGTTCCGTCGGTGCCGTACGAGCGCAGGTCGAAGCTCTGAGCCTCTGGGAGTTCACCGAAGTCAGAAAATGACCCGCTGGCGGCGAACGGCTGCGCCCAGAACTCCAGGCTCTTGTCCGGATCGAACGCGAAGTTCACGCGGATTGGAATCGAGACCTGGCTCTGCCGAATCGTCGAAAAAATGTACCTCGTCCCGAACGTTCCCGTGCCGGTCTCCCGAGCCAGGCTCGAGTGGAACTGGCGCCGATCCGTGAACCGCGAGTACTCCGGCCCGATGCTGACGCGTAGCTGGTCGGTCGGCTCGAAGGAGACATCGAAGCCGACGCTGTAGTCATCGCCCAGATTCCGATTGCCCCAGAAACCATTCACGCCGACTCTGATTCCAGCGGAATGGCTGTTCCGGATGCGGCCGTTGATGCCCCAGAAGGGGTTGTTGCCCATCAAAGGACCACCGCGCGTCTGCCGGTCGGACTGCGAGGAAAAGTTCCGGTTGATATTCAGGTTGGCGGACCAGTAGTTCAGGAACGTGGCATGTGCCCCGGCCCCCAGGTGCCTTCCGGTCTGCACGCCTCCGAAATTCCATCCCGTACTGCCGTTCATCCGGATCGAGTAGTTGCGGAACACGCTGCCAGGATTCGTCTCGCGGTACGTCAGGCCACCCCATGCCTGAAGATCGTCCGCACGGCCCAGCCGACCGATGTCGTTCAGTTCCCAATTCGGCGAGTCGCCCCAGACACCGAAGTTGTACAGCCAGTGCTCGCCCCCGTTCTTCTCGAACTGCAGCGAGGCGGAACCGCCGAGCAGGGATGTCCGGGTGGGATCGAACGAAACATGATCCTGGTCAGGTCTCTGGAAGTAGTGCACGCTACGCTGCTGCAGGGAGGCAATGGCCTCCTGCGAGCCGGACACGTAACTCAGGCCGGCGTGTCCCCGGACAACGTATTTTCCGCCCGCGAACCGAAGATTGAAATCACCGCCGCCAGTAAATGCCGACGAATTCAGGAAGTCACGCGTCGGGTCGTCATCGCTGAACGAGCGAGTGACGGCCGTCCCCATGAACCCGACCGTCGAGGCATCCTCGCCGAACTCCTGCTGCAGACGGACCACGCCGAATCCAGTCGCCGGCTCGACCCGCGTCTCCCCGAACGAGTCCGTTGCGAGATCGTAGGTCTGAGCATTCTCGGCAGCTGTCAGGGCGCCGAGCGCGCCGATCGACATACCTGAACCGAGGCGGCCGGTGAGCTTCGCAGCTCCGATGATCGTCGTGACGTCAGGGCGATCCTGGAAATCAGCATCGGCGAAGCCGTGCGGGTTCGCGCCGATCCGCCGGGAATAGAAGTAGCCCGGAATCGGACCGTTGGGGCTCAGCAGCTGGCTGCCCTCCGTGAAGAACGGACGCCGCTCCGGGAAGAACGTCTCGAACGCCGTCAGGTTGACGATCGCGGGATCGGCTTCGACCTGACCGAAATCGGGGTTTACCGTCGCGTCCAGCGTGAGATTTGGCCCGAGACCCATCTTGAGGTCGGCGCCCACGCGCCCGCTGACTTCCGACGTTGACGAGAACGGATTCGCGCCGTTGATGAGTTCGCTGCTCGTCACCTGCAGGTCGCTGGCGACATACGGCGACAACTCGATGCGCGCCTTTGGCTCCACACTGCCCAGGCCCGCGAGCGTCCCCATCCGCGAGGACCACCCCGTCTCGTCCCGGGGAACGACCACCCAGTAGATGTCTTCGTTCCGTCCGGGCATATACCGGTTGATGTTCAAACCCCACGTCTCGACACCTTCGTTGAATCGAAGCTGCGAGAACGGAATCCGCGCTTCGGCCGTCCAGCCGAGCGAGTCCACTCGCGCGTCGGCCTCCCAGACGGGATTGAACGTGTAGTCACGCCTGTATTCGGTGTCCTCCGGGTGGTACCAGTCCACCCGGACACCACCCGCCGTGACGGCGAACGTGTACGCGGTGCGGCTGTCTCCGTACGTGTCCAGCGAGAACAGGATGATGTCGGCACGGCCACCCTGGTCGCGTCGCGTGACCAGGTTGAGAATCTGCTCCGGCTCGGAATCGTGCATCCGGGCCGCGATATACAGGGCATCCTCGTCGTAGGTGAACGCGACTTCGGTGCGCTGCGTCGGAACCGCGCCCTGCTCAGGGTCCTTCTGCACGAAGTCGTCGAACCACTGGGCGGACCGCCAGACCGCGTCGTCCAGCTTCCCGTCGATCTTGACGGAGGGTCCTTCGTAGATGGACGCCATGGCTACTTTCGGCGCCACCGCAGATTCGTCGGCGGGCGGGCCGCCGCCGATTTCTTCCTGACTGGCTGCCTGTGCCGTCGCCGCGCTAGCTAGCGCCAGCACCAATACCGCCGCACTCCCGAGTGTTCGCCAGAGCCCCTGTCCCATCGTCCCTCGCCTCCGTTTCGGCCGTCTCATGTACCTGGTTCAGACCTTCGTTCCAAGAGCAACACGTGTGCCACGCGCCGGTGCGACAGTAACATGTTGTAGAAAAGACGGTTATGCGTCTATCGGCAGTGCGCTCGCGACGCGGTTATCGTCCGGCGCCGGGATCCTGTGTCCCGGAACCGAACAGTTTCCTTCTTAGACAAGAACAACGGCGAAAACGTTGCGGAGGTTTCCGATGTCGGTAACGTGTCGGGCATGAATTTCGACTATCTGGTCGTCGGCGGCGGGATCGTCGGTCTGACCGTGGCCCGCGAGATCGCGAATCGGTCGATGGGCAGCGTGGCGGTTTTCGAAAAGGAACCGCGGCTTGGCGCCCATGGATCGGGCCGGAACAGCGGGGTCATCCATGCAGGGATCTACTACCGGCCTCACACGCTCCGGGCGCAAATCTGTCGGGACGGAGCACGTCGGATGCGCGAATACGCCGCCGAGCGGAATCTCTGCTGGAAGAAGTCGGGAAAGGTCATCGTAGCCACGACGCCGCACGCAGTCGGGCAGATCGATGTGCTGCTGGAGCGCGCGACGGCCAACGGCATCCGTGTCGAGAAAATCGGGCAGGACGAATTGTCCCGCCTGGAGCCCGAGGCCCGCACGCACGAAGCCGCGCTCCACTCGCCTGATACCGCGGTGATCGATCCACTGGACGTGCTTTCCGAGCTCCGGGCCGACCTGGAAAGAGCGGGTGTCACCGTTAGGGTAGGGGTCGCCGTGACGGGTATCGACGAGTCCTCCCGAGCGGCCCGAGCCGGAAGCAGCGCGGTGGGTTTCGGGACGCTGATCAACGCCGCCGGCCTGCATGCCGATCGGGTGGCGCGGTCGATGGGCGTGGGCCGCGCCTACCAGATCATGGCTTTCAGAGGTGCATACCGGGAGTTGGTGCCGGCAGCGGCGGGCCGGTTCCGAGGCAGCGTGTATCCGACGCCCGACCTCCGTATGCCGTTTCTCGGCGTCCACATCACGCCGGATCCCCGTGGGCGCGTGTTCGTCGGACCGACCGCCATGCCGGCTCTGGGGCGGGAACACTATGGCAGGATCAGTGGCCTGAACCCCGTCGAGGCGGTGCGTACGGCTGCTGCCCTGGGATCGATGCTGGCCGCCGATCGCAATGGAATGCGGGGGCTCGTGAGGGCGGAGGTGCGGCGCTATTCGGCAGCCGGATTCCTGCGCGAAGCCCGCGCTCTCGCACCGGGGCTGCAAGCCGGGGACATCGGCCGCGTCTGCAAAGTCGGTCTGCGGGCGCAACTCGTAGACCGGAATACCCGCGAGCTGGTCGATGACTATGTCCTGGAGCGCACCAAGCACTCGCTGCACGTGCTGAACGCCACGAGCCCAGCGTTTTCAAGCGCCTTCGCGCTTGCCGAGATGATTGTCGACGAGTTGTGAGACCTTGACGCGCGCGGGTCGCGACATCCAAGCTGAGAAAACGATCGGTGCCCCGATTCGTGAGTAACCCGAGCGGAGTGACATGGGACTGCTGGAACTGCTAGCTCAGAGCGAACACCTTCCGGCGCCCGCGTCCCATGCGCTCCTGCTCGTGGTCGCGTTCGTCACGGCTCTGGTGGCAAGCCTCCTCCTCACTCGCGCTCTTCGCACCCGGGCTGCGTGGCTCCGACTCTCGGAATCTCCGCGCCACATGAGCGGATCCGCTCCCTCCGTGGCAAAGGTGGGCGGGATTGCGATCGCCCTGACAATCGGGGTCATTGGCCCGCTCCTGTGGGCCCTGTTCGGGGAGCGAGGTTTTCACCCAGAGGAACATGCGCCGCTCATGGCGGTGCTGGGCGGCGCCGGCGTGATGGTGCTGCTCGGCGTGTGGGATGATCTGCACGAGCTGCGCGCGCGGACAAAGCTCGTAGTCCAGGTAGCCGCTGCCGCGGTCGTATGGGTGGCCGGTGTACGGTTCGGGGCCTTCGCGGCGCCCGGTGGTCTCGTTCAGTTGCTCCCGGTGACCAGTCT
>JARFPW010000004.1 GCA_029288095.1 Gemmatimonadota bacterium | reverse complement strand
CGGAGATGTGTATAAGAGACAGTATCTGGAGTCCGGGGTGCACCGGCTGCTCCTCGGGACAGCCGCCGTGTCGGGCTCCGGTTGGCCCGGGGAGCTCGTCGCGAGGTACGGTCCGGACCGCATCGCGGCCGCGGTCGACGTGCGGGACGGAATGGTCCTCCAGGAGGGCTGGCTCGCGGAATCCGGAGGGGACATCGAAGCCGTCTCGGCCAAGCTCCGCGCGGGCGGTATCGACACGCTGCTCTACACCGATACGCGGCGGGACGGCACCCTCACCTCCGTCGATCGGGCCGGAACCCGAGCACTCGTCGATTCGGGCTTTCGTGTGATCGCGGCCGGCGGCGTCAGTTCGACCGATGACATCCGGGCCCTGCGGGAGGCGGGCGCATATGGGGCGGTGATCGGGAGGGCCCTGTACCATGGTCGCCTCAGCCTCCAGTCGGCCCGGGAGGCCGCGTGCTGAAGCGGCGTATCGTGCCCTGCCTCGATGTCAGGGACGGACGCGTCGTAAAGGGAGTGCGGTTCGAGGGTCTGCGGGACGCAGGTGATCCCGCGGAACTCGGCAGGATCTACGCGGCCCAGGGCGCCGATGAACTCGTGTTTCTGGACATCACGGCGACGAAGCGGGTGGAGCGCACCGCCGTTCGACTCGCCGAAGCCGTCGCCCGAGAGCTGTTCATTCCGTTCACGATCGGCGGCGGGCTTCAAAGCCTCGAACAGATGCGCGAGGTGCTCCATGCGGGAGCGGACAAGATCGGGATCAACACGGCGGCCGTGCGCCGGCCGGACCTGATCTCGGAGGCCGCCGACCGGTTCGGATCGCAGGCCGTGGTGGTGGCGATCGACGCTTTTCGCAGGTATCCAGCGGACGGCGATCCGCCAAGCTGGGGTGTGCGGGTCCGAGCGGGTACGGAAGACACGGCGCTGGACACCGTCGATTGGGCACGCGCCGTGGAGAGCGCGGGCGCCGGCGAGATCCTCCTCACCTCAATCGATCGCGACGGTACGAAGATCGGATTCGATCTCGAGCTGCTGCGCGCGATCTGCGAGGCGGTTTCGATTCCGGTCATCGCGTCCGGGGGTGCGGGAGAGTCCCACCACTTCGCGGAGGCGTTCGCTGCCGGGGCCTCGGCCGCCCTCGCGGCGTCTCTGTTCCACTTCCGGGAACTCGAAATACCGGACCTCAAGCGAGACCTCGCTTCGCAAGGCGTGCCGGTCCGTCAAATCAGCAACGGAGTCTGACATGTCGATTGCGTTCGATCCGTCCGACGTCCGCTTCGACGACGGCACGGGCCTGGTCCCTGCCATCGTGCAGGACGCAGGCGACGGTACCGTTCTCATGCTCGGCTACATGAGCCGGGAGTCGCTCGAACACACGTTGGCCTGTGGTCGTGTGACGTTCTTTTCGAGATCTCGAGACCGGTTGTGGGAGAAGGGCGAGACGTCCGGGAATACTCTCGAGGTCGCGAATGTATCGATGGACTGCGATGGTGACGCACTGCTGGTACTGGCGGTGCCGGCAGGGCCGACGTGTCATACGGGTGCCCGGAGTTGCTTTCGCTCCCGGCCCGACCTGGTGGAGGATCGAATTCGCCTGGGCAGGGTGCTCGCGCGACTCGATGCGGTGATCGAAGCGCGTGACCGGGAGCGACCCGAAGCTTCCTACACTACACGCCTGCTGGAGGAGGGTACGCTGCGGGTGGCTCAGAAAGTGGCGGAGGAGGGCTCCGAGACGGCGCTGGCCGCGGTGGGCGAGAGAGACCGGCTGGCAGCAGAGTCGGCCGACCTTCTGTACCATCTCCTGGTCTTATGGCGGTCCGCGGAACTTGAACCGGCGGCCGTGGCGCGAGAGCTGGAACAACGGGAAGCTCAGCCGTCACCCGAGTGAGCGCCTGCCTTGCCCGGCCAACCCGGGCTTCACATTCTCGTACGCGTTCGGGTCAGCGTAGCCGCCAGGGCGTCAGGAAGTCGAGCATTCTATGAGTGACCATTCAAGCGTCGCCGGACAGCTGTCGTTCCTCGACCGCTGGCTGACGTTGTGGATCTTCCTCGCCATGGCGCTGGGTGTGTTCATCGGATTCGCCTGGCCGGCAGGCGTCGAGGCTCTGAACAGCGCAACACAGATCGGCACGACGTCCATCCCTATCGCCATCGGGCTGATCTTGATGATGTATCCGCCGCTCGCCAAGGTCCGCTACGAGGAACTCGGAGACGTATTCCGGAACCGGAAGATCCTCGGCCTGTCGCTGGTGCAGAATTGGGTGATCGGCCCCACGCTGATGTTCGTACTGGCCGTGATCTTCCTGCGAGATGCCCCGGAACTGATGGTGGGGCTGATCCTGATCGGAATCGCCCGCTGTATCGCCATGGTCATCGTGTGGAACGATCTGGCGAACGGCGATCCGGACTACGCGGCGGGGCTCGTGGCGTTCAACTCGATCTTCCAGGTGCTGTTCTACAGCCTGTACGCCTGGATCTTCGTCACCGTATTGCCTCGCTGGCTGGGCCTCGAAGGCGCCGTCGTGGATGTATCGATGGGCGAGATCGCCCAGAGCGTGTTCATCTATCTCGGTATTCCGTTTCTCGCCGGCATGCTCACGAGGTTCTTCCTGCGCCGTGCTCGTGGCGCCGCCTGGTACGACGAGGTGTTCATTCCGCG
>JARFPW010000302.1 GCA_029288095.1 Gemmatimonadota bacterium | reverse complement strand
GGTCATGCTGATCCTGATATTCGTTGGCCGAGTGCACGAAGCGATTCCGGGTCTGGGGAGCCTGTCACTGGCTACCCCTGCTGTACTGCTCACCGCACTCGGTCTCGTCTGGTTTGGCTACGCGAGTCGAATGCCTACAGTTCTGCGCGCGTCGCAGTTCCGGCTCGTTCTCGTCCTGTTGGTGGTCGGTCTGGTTTCCGCACCCTTCTCGCTGTGGCCGGGAGGTGCTGTCGGATCCTTGATGACGTTCGCGCGGCTGTGCGTGTTCTGCGGCCTGCTGATCCTCGCGACCGCGAACACAGAGCAGCTCAGCACGCTGACCCGAGTTTTCGTCGTGGCAGCTGCGGTTCTCGTCACCGGCCAGATCCTGCAGTCGCTTGGCGGCATGTCTGGCTTCACGCGGCTTCAGTCGCTGAGCTTCGACCGGAATGAAGTCGCGATGTTTGCCGTCATGGCCATACCCTTCGCACTCGCCTGGGCGCTGTCTGGTCGCCGGCTCATCGGGTTCGGTCTCGCGGCCTACCTGGCCGTAGGTGTCGTTGCCAGCAATTCGCGCGGCGGCTTTCTCGCACTTGCAGTACTCGGACTCGTCTTCCTCGCTCGTAGCCCCATGCTGAGCAGGATGAAGAAGGCTGCGCTCGTCGCAGGTGTCGTGGGGCTCGCTGCCGTGGCGGGGTCAGAGGAGTACTGGGATCGTATCAGCAGCATCGTGCGCCCCTCCGATGACTACAATTTCCAGGATCGTGAAGGTCGCATCGAGATCTGGAAGCGAGGATTGGGATATGCGGTCGCCAATCCGGTATCGGGTGTCGGATTCGGCAACTTCCCGATAGCCGAAGGTGGGACCCTCGAAGACGTGGGATACGGCGTGAAATGGAGCACCGCGCACAATTCCTATGTGCTGGTCGCTGCCGAGTTGGGCATTCCAGGTCTCGTGGTATTTCTCGCCCTCATCGTGTCGATCTGGCGCGAAGCCAGACGAGCCGTCCGTCTGGCCCCATTGGGAAGGGGACCGCCGAGCGCCATCGACACCGGTCGTCTCGCTCTGCTCGGTGAAGCGATCAGCCTGGCGCTGGTGGCGTACCTCCTGGCTTCGGTGTTCCTGTCCGCCGCCTACTCCGTGGGTCTTCTGTTTCTGGTTGGTGTTACGGCGTCGGTTGGCATCCTCCGCCGTCGGGCCGCACGAGAGCATGCCGTCATGTCCCGCTCCAGGGTGCATGCCTCAGCATGAGCCCCGGCTTCCCGGTTAAGGAATCCCGACCGCTTCGCCTTCTCGTCCTGCTCGCGCACATCAGGCCCACGGGCCTGGTACGCCAACTGCTTGAAGCTCTGTCGCTACTAGCCGCCGCCGGTATCATCGAGCCGATGGTGTACTGCGTGGCGCGTGACGGGGCCGACACGGCACCGCTGGAGCTTGAACTGGCTCAGCGGGGGATTTCGCACGAGATAGTTCGGGAACGCGGTCCGTTCGATCCGGCCCCGCTGCGCGCTCTGCGCTCCCGTCTGACCGACCTGCGCCCCGACATCATTCAGAGTCACGGCTATAAGCCAACGGCCTACGCGCTGTTGGCGCGGCGCGCAGCGGGAGTTCCCTGGATCGCCTTCTACCACGGGCGCACCACGACGGATTGGCGAGTGCGGCTTTACCACGCATTCGATCGGTGGGGCATGGGGCGGGCGGATGCCATCATCACGGTTGCAGAGGGCGTGGACGCACATTTCCGCGCTGCCGACAGGCGCCGACTCCGCGTCGTTCCCAATGGCGTAGTCGCCCTGGACCCCCCCGTTAGGGAGGCCGGGGCCGTCCGCGAAGCACTGGGTATCGATGGCCCCGGTCCGGTGGTCGGTTTCGTCGGACGCCTGAGCGAGGAGAAGGGACCCGACCTGTTCGTGGAGGCTGTTTCGCACCTCGCGCGTGAGCACCCGACGACTCGGGCGCTGATCATCGGAGAGGGGCCCATGCGCGCGGATCTCGAACGGCTGGCCGCCTCGCTTGGGGTCCGTGAGGCCATCCGGTTCACCGGTCAAGTAGACCGGGTCTCGGAGATGTACCTTGCGATGGATGCGCTGTTGATCAGCTCGAGAAGTGAGGTGTTTCCGAACGTCTTGCTCGAAGCGGTAGACGCCGGTGTGCCGATAGCTGCCACGCTGGTCGGGGGTGTGCCGGGAGTGGCTGAAGACCTGCAATCGGTCGTTCTGGCTTCGTCGCTGACCCCCGATGCGATCGCCCGTGCAGCGTCCGCCGCCCTTCGAATCGACAGGCCCCGGTGCGCGGCGGCACGCCGGCGACTGCATGAAGTATATTCGCAGCAGCGGCGAGCCGAGGCACTCTCGGACATCTACGCCGAACTCATCCGAGCCGACCGATGAGCAATGCGCTCGGACCTCTCACGGAGGTCACGTTCAGCTTCTCTACAGGCGGCTCCGAGAGAATCGCCCAGGTCATCGCGATGCACGCGATGGAGAACGGGGTCTCGACTACGGTGTGTGCGACCCACGGCGGTTCCGGCCCTATCAGCGAACAGCTACGCGCTGAGGGAATCCACTGTCTTCCCATCCAGATTGGCCGCGGTGGTCGACTCGGACGAGCTCTGCGCCTGTATCGGCATCTCCGGCGGTCCCGGACCACGGTATTGCATGTGCACCACTTCAACATGCTGGCTATCGCTTACTGGCCAGCCCGGATCGCCGGGGTCAAGCGAATCGTGGTCACGGAACACAGCAACTACCTGCTACGGACGCAATCCTCAGCGCGCCGGATCGCCCGTCGGTATGGACGGCGAGTAGACCTGACGACGGTCGTTCACCAGGGACTCGCGGACTACCTTGTCAACCAGATCGGCCTCGATGCGAGGCGCGTTCGCGTCATTCCGAACGGTGTTGATACTTTGAGGTTCCGGCCCGGTGAGGCGACTGCTCTGCGCCAGCAGCTCGGGATTCCACCAGACGTGCTTCTTGCTGGGTATGTAGGCCGGCTTCATCCGGACAAAGACCCGATGAATCTCGTTCAAGCGATCTCGTGTCTGACGCCCGAGCAACGGGAGGGACTCCGGGTGGTGTTCATCGGGGACGGGGCCTGTCGAGACGAAATGAGCCGTCACATCGGCGAGCACGACCTGGACGTAACCATCGAGTTGTTGGGCGAACGCCAGGACATACCAGCCCTGATGCAGGCCATGGACGCGTTCGTGCTGCCCTCACGTACCGAGGGACTGCCGGTTGCCCTACTGGAGGCGATGAGCACCGGCCTGCCGATCGTCGCGACCGACGTCGGCGGAGTGTCGGGAGCGGTGGGAGAAGGCGGCCTCATTGTTCCTCCGCGAAGTCCGGAGGCGCTGGCGAGAGCGCTGGCGGACCTGATGGACGATCAGTCGAAGCGGGTCCGACTGGGCGAACAGTCGCGGCGCCGGGCGGTTGATCGGTTCGACCGGTCGCACATGTTCGAAGGATACATGGCAGCCCTCCTACCATCCGAGATCGCTGCGTGAGGGGAGAAAAGCCACGATGAGACTTGTGATCAAGGGGCTCGCGTCAGCCGTAGCCTGGCTCGTCGCGGCCCCGCTCGCTTACCTGGTGCGCTGGTGCGCTCCGTTGGACTCGGGAGAAGACTTCTTCCGAGGTGGATCACAAGCCGTCAGCCTCCTTCCTGGTCCGTTGGGTGTGCTCGTGAGGCGCCAATACTATCGGATCGTTTTTGACACTCCGGCGCAGGGCCTCACGGTCGAGTTTGGAACGATCTTTTCATGCCGCGGCACAACGATAGACCGCAACGTCTACATAGGTGCGTACTGCACCATTGGCCTTTGCCACCTCCATGACGACGTGTTGATCGGCAGCTGCGTCGATGTCGTGAGCGGTAAGCAGGTGCACTTCTTCGATCGCACGGATATACCCATCCGCAAGCAGGGCGGGCGGCGTCTCAAACTCGATATCGGTCCCGACGTGTGGGTAGGAAACAAAGCCGTCCTGATGGCGTCCGTCGGGCGCGGTACCGTGGTGGGGGCGGGCTCGATCGTCACCGGCGATTGTGACCCCATGGGGGTATACGTGGGAAATCCGGCCCGCCGCCTAAAAAGCCGCGAAGCCGGATCCCTGGAATCCACCTCTGAGGTTTAGTTCGTGAGGTGCGGGTACCGCCAACTTCGCATGAAGCTCTGATTGAACTGCTTGGAGCCGCTCCAGAACGTAGTCACCAGCCCTGTGTCCCAAATCTCGTCGGCCCGGTTGAGATAGGTCGCGTCACCGCTGTACTCGTAGTACCAGGCAAACGCCGGGACGATTAACAGGTTGAGGTCCTTCGACGCAGCAGTGCTACCGACTCCCGGACAGGGATCTTCGGCCGGATCTCCGATGTAGTTGAAGCCTGCGCCGGGGTTCCAGAACAGCCACATTCGGTCGAGGCTGTTCTTGACAACGGGTGGTATACGCGGGTCCGGATTCACCAGATCGTAGTATCTCTGCAGAACGTCCAGAATGGCGTGTGCTACCTGGAAATTGGCCTGTCCGTCGCAATAGGACTTCATGTCCCACGACCCGTCGCCGCCGGCCTGGTTGTACCACTCGAGCAGATTGTCGACACCCGTGTCCAGCCTCTCTCGGAACAACGCGTTCCCAGTTACTTCGAGCGCGACGAGTTGAGCCATGACTGTCCGACCCTGGATCCTGCCATCCTGGTACTGCGTCGTCATCATGTTGTCGAGCCAACCGGCCTGGACCATCCACCTCGCCATCAGGTCGATTGCGGTCTTGCTGGCCTCGTCTCCGGTGAGCAGGTAATGGATCGCCAGGCCCTCGGTAAACACCCATTTCGGGGTGGCGTGACCGTCATTCGGCAGCACGTAGTCATCACGATAGGCTTTTACGTCAGTGTGTCCACGCTCCAGATACTTGGCGTCGCCGGTTCGCCACCAGGCGGCGTACCAGGCGAGAGCCCGGTCGTAATACGTGTACTCCCATTGACCGGCACTGCGGCCCCAATGTGTTTCCCCCCACTGCTCGAACACAGAATCATAGGTGTGTGTGAAAGGCAGGTCGTTCCACCTATCGACGAGGCTCGGTACCCCCAGGATGCGAGCGATTGACGCTTCCTGCTGCGTGTCGGTGACCGTAACCGTGACTGCGTTCTTACGGTGGCCGACTCTCTTGCCCGGCTTGTCCGCCATGACGTCGATCTTCGCCGACCCGTTTCGCTTGGCGTGCAGAACGCCATCCGCCCCGACCTCCACGACGCCGGGATCAGACGAAACCCACGAGTACGTGATCGTATCCCCGTCCGCCTCCGGACCCGTCAGCCACGCGACCACCGTCTGGCTGTCACCCACGCTCAGCCACACCGTTCTGGGCGAAACGTTGAGGTTCTCTGACTGCTGCCCTTCATCGGGGCCCAGGGGCTGTCCGACACATGCTCCGATCAACGAGAGCAGGGTAAGTGTGAACATGGGCGAAGATAGCCTCCGGCGTGCGTGGGCGAACCGCTCTGACTGCCCAGGGGCAGTGCGGGGGCCGCTAGCTAGGGTCTCATGGTCCCGGTCGTACTCGGATCGTACCATTGTGCGGGCCTAAAGTTCTGGACGATGCAGTGATGTGAAGACACCCCGGTGACTTTCGGAGGACTTCAGCTGTCAACTGTCCTGAATTCGAGAATCGTTCCGGTCGGACCGCCGTCTCCAGTAATCGCACGATTTATTACGTAAAGCGTTATGGAGATGTCGTTTATGGGAAATGTCCGCCCTGGTCGATCAAGCCTGGGGTGGGCTTGGGAAGGGTCAGAAACTTCAGGTGGTGACAACAAGTGCAGCGTTTGCGATGGGACGGAGCTTGCAGTAGGCGTCGGCGCGACGGATCCCGGACCGCGACCCGGGAAGCAGGGAGCGCCCGTCCGGCGATCCGGATTACGGAGCGGCCCTTGCGCAGGAAAGCGTACTAGATTCGAGTAACGTTACTGCAAAGCCATCTTTGAGGAGTGTTTTCTTTGCCTAAAATCCTCGTTACCGGCGCTGCCGGGTTTATCGGGTCTCATGTGGCCACGGAGCTGCTGGCCCGATCCGACAGCGTCCACGGAATCGACAATCTCAACGACTACTACGACGTAGCGCTGAAACGGGCACGGCTCGACAACCTTCGGGCGCACGGCGCGTTTACCTTCGACCAGATCGACCTGGCCGACCGCGAGGCGATGGCGACGGTGTTCTCCAAGGGGGGGTTCGACGTAGTCGTGCATCTTGCCGCACAGGCAGGCGTTAGGTACTCGCTCGAGAATCCGTTCGCATATATCGACAGCAACATCTCAGGGTTTCTCACGGTGCTGGAGGGCTGCAGAAACACGGGCGTGAAACACCTGCTTTACGCCTCCAGCAGTTCGGTCTACGGTGCGAACACCAGGCAGCCTTTTTCCACCCACGACTCGGTGAGCCATCCCCTGAGCCTGTATGCGGCGACCAAGATGGCGAACGAGGCGATGGCGCACTCGTACAGTGACCTGTTCGAGCTGCCGACGACCGGGCTGAGGTTCTTTACTGTCTACGGTCCGTGGGGTAGGCCGGATATGGCGATGTGGAAATTCGTGAAAGCCATCGATGATGGCGAGCCGGTGCTGCTGTTCAATCGTGGCGACATGGAACGCGACTTTACGTACATCGATGATGCGGTAGAATGTGTGGTGTCCCTGGTCGATGAAATCCCGGAAGGCAATCCCGACTGGTCCGGGGAGGATCCGGACCCCGCGTCCTCTGCAGCTCCCTTCCAGGTCTTCAACATCGGAACCCACCAGCCTGTTCGGATTGGAGAAGTAATCGAGATCATCGAGGGCCTGACAGGCCGGTCGGCCGAGCGCAGTCTATTGCCCATGCAGCCGGGGGATGTACCGTCGACGCGAGCGGACACGGCATCTCTGGCACGCGTGATCGGTTCGCTTCCCGCGACTCCGATCCGTGAGGGAATCGGACGATTCTATGACTGGTACCGCACCTACCATGCGTAGATGGCTGTCATGCTGAGGCCTACCGCCAGACGCTTCTTCGACTACTTCGCGAGCGCGTATCCTGCCCGCACTGTCCGAATGATCTTCCTGTTCGTCGGGGCGGGCCTGGCGGACGGCGTCGGCATAGCGGGGCTACTTCCGGTTCTCGAGTTGAGCCTGGGCCAGACGGCGGCGGAGCAGTCGGACATCTCCCAGGCGGTGGGATCCGTGCTGAACGCGATCGGCCTTCCCACGACCCTGCCGGTGTTGCTCGGAGTCGTCGTGTCAGCCATCTCGCTGAAGGGAGTCTTCAAGTGGTTGGCGATGCGCGAAGCCGGGTTCGTCACGGCGCGCGTCGGTATGGATCTCAGACTCCGTCTGATTCGCAGCGTAATGCGGGCGGACTGGGAGTTCTTCGTAAGCAGGCCTACGGGGCACTTCTCGAACGCAATCAGCTCGGAAGCGCACCGAGCCGCGATGGGTTACCGGGAAGCGTGTGCCGCGTTGGCGGGGTTGATCCAGGTGACGGTGTATGCCGGCTTCGTTGTCCTGATCTCCTGGCAGGTCGCGCTGGCCGCGCTGGTTGCCGGCGGCGCCATACTGTTCGCCCTCCGAAAGCTGGTGACCGCCGCCCGGCACGCGGGGGTTGAACAGGCACGGACGATGCGCGATCTAGTCGCTCGACTCACCGAGGCACTTCCCGGAATCAAGCCCGTCAAGTCGATGGCACGGGAGCCGTTCCTGCTGCCACTCCTTGAACGTGAGACAGAGGGGTACAACACCGCGCAGCGAAAGCAGGTTGCTGCGGTGGAGAGTATGCTTGCCTCCCAGGAGCCCATCCTGGTCGCCGTGCTGGCGATCGGCCTCGGTCTCACGCTGAGCTTCACGTCAACACCCTTCCCGAGTGTCCTGGTGCTCGCCTTCCTTTTCTGGCGGCTTGTCGGTGGACTGAACCAATCTCAGCACCGATACCAGTCCATGTCGACGGGGGAGGGAGCTTTCCTGTCTATCGAGGCACTGATCTGGGCTGCGGAGAAGGCGGAGGAGGCTGAGTCAGGCCGCCTGCTGGCCCCAGATCAGATCGTCGACGGTGTCGAGTTTCACGGCGTCAGCTTCTCCTATGGCGATCACCAGGTCCTGCACGATGTTCAGATCGAAATCCCCTCCGGACAATTCGTGGCAATCGTGGGACCTTCCGGTAGCGGAAAGACGACCCTGGTAGATCTCCTGACGGGCCTGCTGACGCCTGCGGCCGGACAGATTCTGGTTGATGGTGTAGACCTCGCTAAGTTTGATCGTCAGTCCTGGAGGGAGGGACTGGGATACGTGCCCCAGGAACTCCTTCTGTTTCACGACTCGATTCGTCGTAACGTGACGTTGGGGAATGACTCAATCCCGGACGATGAGGTGGAACATGCTCTGCGCGCCGCGGGCGCATGGCCCTTCGTGCTATGCTTGCCCGACGTTCTCGACCACACGATCGGTGAGCGTGGCGGAAAGCTGTCGGGCGGCCAGCGGCAACGCATCGCGATCGCCCGCGCGCTCGTCGAGCGCCCGCGGTTGCTGATCCTCGACGAAGCGACGACGGCGCTCGACCCTGAAACCGAGGCGGCAATCTGCCAGACGCTCACGGAGCTCAAGAAGGAAGTTACCATAGTGGCTATCAGCCATCAGGCGGCGATGCGCGAAGTCGCCGATATCGTATACGAGGTGGAGGGAGGGTCGGTCCGCCAGCTGTCTGCCGGACGGTCCGCGTAGTACTACTGCAGCAGACTCTCGTAAGTTGTGATCATCCGCTGGCCGATAGCGTCCCACGAGTAAGAGTCGACGACCATCGAGCGTCCACCGGTGGACAGTCGCTTTTCGAGGTCGGGCTCTTCCAGCACTCTGAGTACGGCGTCCGCGAATGACTCCGGATCATCTCGTACCAGAGAATTCGCTCCGTCCAGCGCATTCAGGCCTTCGCAGCCGATGCTGGTAGTTACGACCGGTCGCCCCATAGCCCACGCGTCGAGAATTTTGAGACGACTCCCGCCACCGGCGCGAAGCGGCACGACCACGCACCGCGCCCCTTGAATCCACGGTCGAATGTCATCGACGTAGCCGGTAAGCTCGATGCCGGCCCTCCGGTACTCCTTGATCTCCGCCTCTCGCGCACGCCCAACGCTCACTACCCGCACATCGGGAATGCGCTGCCTGATGCGCGGAAGGATCGCATCGGCGAAGTACTTCAACCCGTCGAGGTTGGGGAACCAGTCTGTTCCTCCAAGCAGCGCGATCCCGTTCGTGTGCACATCAGCCGGTTGAAAGAACTCGGTGTCCACGCCATTTGGCAGGGTCCTGAATCTGGCGGTTGGCGCAATGGATGTGAATTCGTCTTTGTCCTCGTCGGACACCGCAATGTTCAAGTCGAATTCCGGGGCCCTCGCGCTCTCCGCGGAGCGGAGCAACTCAGCCTGGTGCCTCAGATACGCCGCGGTTACGCGGTTGCCCTGGACCTCTGCTCGGCGCCTCAGTAAGCCGGACTCGACGTTATGATGAACGCAGACGGTCGGCAGGCCGGTCCCGCCTTCCGCATATCTGCTGAGCGACTGGCTTTCCAGATGGACGACACTGTAGTTGCCCCCTCGGACGTGCTCCTCGAAGGCTGCCCGAAAGGACTTGTCGGAGAACACAAAATCCGTATAGGGTCGGCGGCCGAGAATGCTCGCAAGATGATCTCGGACTCGCCTTGACCGAGACCATTCCTGAGGTATCGGAAACGCGGTTACGCTGGCGAACTCACGCAGTCCATCGAGAGCGGCCTGGACTCCTTCCGGACCACCGGTTTGGCGGCGGCGGAAGAAGCAGAGCGCTGTAACGTCGAACGCTCTGCTTAGAATCCTGAGTGTGTGAAAGGCACGAACCTTTACTCCGCTATCCGGCGGATACGGCAATGTCTGGCTGGCGAACAGCAAACGATGCCGCATCAGAAGGCTGCGGCCGCTCCGTGTCCTGAGCGGATGCCGGGCAGTAGTTGGATTTCGTTTCTGGAGGTGCAACGGACGCCTACGTCAGATCCCTCGGCGAGGGTCCAGGGACAGGCCGGGACGCTTTCCGATTTTCCGTTCTCTGGCGCCTCATATGAAGCCCGGAACAGAAGTGCTCCCTGGCTCGCCTCCCGCCCGAATCTCATGATCGTCGACACATTGACGGATCGTCTATCCCAGGCGCGGGCTTGATCGTCTACCGCGACGATCCAGCGGCCCGACGCCTGCTCACATGCCGCGACATCTAAAGCGTAGTCGCCGGGCATCGGACTTCCGAACTCGTCGGCGCAGACCTCCACTGTGACCGTCCCGGTCGCCTCACCGCCAAACACAGTGAGAATGACCATTCCGGTGGGGTCGTTGTCCGAGATAGGAGTGCTGGGCTCGATAGCAAGCTGGGTCAGTTCGGTCGGGGCGACAGGATCGGTCGGTGCATCGCCACATGCAGTCAAGGCAATTCCGACCATTCCGACAGCGAGTGCAACGGTGTGGCTGTTCATTTTAAGCCCTTTCGGCCGACCCCTTGAATCCACGCCACAAGCTGTGGCGGAGGTAGATGGCGCGCCTGTCCTGGTGGGCACACGCATTCGATGAAGGCAAGGGGTATACCTCTATACTAAGTTCAGTGACATCAAGCTGTTAGGAATGTCGGACAAATATGATGTGGCGCGCGTTCTACAACCGTGACGGCGCAGGGAGGGGCCGACAGATTAGCGTACGGCGTCGCCGAGTAGCTCGTCTACTTGATCGGCCAGCGTATCCCAGTCAAACGCCCGGGCTACCTGCCGTCTCTCCTCGACTCGTTCTGGCGTGGAGGCAGCAGCAGCGAGAGACCTCTCGAGGGCACGCGACCACCCGTCGATGCCATCGGCGAGCTCGATGATTTCCTCGTATTCCAACAGCGACCGAATCGGAGTCCCGACCGTTGGCCGTCCGGAGGCCAGGTATTCGTGTAGCTTGAGCGGAAAGATGTAACGCGTATATGCGTCCTGTGTGTAGGGCATGATGCAGACGTCGAAGTGTTGAGGGTAGCAGGCTAGTTCCTGCGACGTCTTACCTCCGAGAAAGTGCACATAGGGTCGACCATCGAGGTCCTCGATCCGGCCGGCGAGGTCTTTGTGAGCCAGCGCGCCCACGAATACCCAGGAGTATTGCGAGTGCCGCTCAATGAGTTCGGTCAACAGATCCCAATCCAACTGATGTTTCAGGTATCCACAATACCCGATGCGTGGGCGGGGAATCCCTTCTAGATCCACCGGTTCCGCACATGACGTGGAAAAGGCGTGGTAGTCGACGCCGTTCGGGATGTATGAAGTGGATCCGCCACGGCCCTTCTTGTCCATCAAGGCTGGGGAATGAACGATCAATTCGTCGGCCGATCGAATCAACCCAAGTTCTTCCTCGGACGTGGGAGGGTCCTCCTGCGAGAAACTGTACTCGTCCACGATGTGATACACGCTGGCATCGTGGGGCACCAGCTCCAGCGCGTTCGCATACTTGGGCCGCCACACATAGAGCACGATCTTGTCGCAGCCCTGCCGCAGCAGGTACTTGCGAGCCTGGGCCAGTCTGCGAGATCTGAACCACCTGCTGAGCCACCCGGGTCGGTATGCTGAGGGGAGGTAAACGGGCGGCTGGTACACCGTGATCCCGTCGGGGCCCTCAAGGCGTCGAAAGACGGGGTCCCTGTTCCGCAATCGGGCCAGAGT
>JARFPW010000106.1 GCA_029288095.1 Gemmatimonadota bacterium | reverse complement strand
TCGGCGATCCACCTCGACATGATATGGACGGCGCTGGACCGAGAGCTGTGTTGTGTGTATCCGCCCTACTTCATCGGGCCCACGCGCCGACCGGTCGTGCATCTCAAGCGCGACAGGGCTGGTGTGCGGGAGGTGGACGGTCTGTTCTCGGTGCTTCGTGAGTTGGACCATCCGATGGAGCCCCTGTTCTGCGGCGGCGACAAGCGCACGATGCAGGAGCGTGAGCAGTGGGGAAGCGGCTGCAATTTCGTTGCAGTGGCTCCCGGCCAGGTGATTGCCTACGGGCGCAATGAGCACACGCTGGAGGCTCTCGCCGCGGGCGCGGGGTTCAGGTCCATGGACGCGAAAGAGTTTCTGTCCGCGACGGATCTGCCGGCGGCAGGCGATCGCGTCGTGATTACGTTCGACGGCTCGGAACTCGTGCGCGGGGGCGGCGGACCTCGCTGCATGACGATGCCGATCCTGCGAGACGACCCGGAGTGACCGGACCGGGCCTCGTTTTCGACTCCGCCACGCCGTTGCTGGACAAGGCTCTGCAACGCATCCGACGGGGGCCGGTCGGCACAGGGGACCTGGCCCGGGAAGTATTCGAGCTGCGGCAGGCTCCGGAAGGACTCGCGGCGAGGCTGGTATACGACCTTCTCGGCTCCGATGGCCGCGTCCAGGTAGACGACGACGGAACCTGGTCCACCGCGGTGGTTCAGGAGGACGCGCGTCCGGCCGGGACACGGCTGTCGGATCTGGAGTTCGCCGTTGTGGACGTCGAGACCACCGGGTCGCGGCGGGGGGATCGGGTCATGGAGATTGCCTGCGTGCATGTTGCAGGTGGGTCGATTCGGGGGCGCTACAGCACGCTCATCGATCCGGGCTGCTGGATTCCAGAGCGGATCAGCCGGCTGACGGGCATCGACCTCACGATGGTTCGCTCGGCGCCGCGGTTCGAGGACGTGGCGGCGGTTGTGCGGCGGGCGTTGAATGATCGCGTGTTCCGGGCTCACAACGCCCGTTTCGACTGGCGGTTCGTGGCGGAGGAAATGAGACGGGCGCGTTCGGAGGTCCCCCGCGGCGATCAATTGTGCACCGTAAGGTTCGCGAAGCGGGCGTTACCGGGTTTGCGGCGCTGGGGGTTGGATTCGCTGATCGCCTATTACGGCCTGGAGTGCCGGGCGCGCCACCGTGCGTGGGGTGACGCCCTCGTGACCGCTGAGGTCCTGTTGAATCTTCTGGAAGCAGCAGATCGACGCGGCGTCTGTGAGTGGGATCAACTCAAGCTCTGGCTGGGCGGCCAGCCAACGGGGGGAGGGAGCGGGGATGTCGGTACTTGAGTTGCCGGACCTGCGCATCACGGCAATCGATGCGGGAAGCCTGTGGCTCGACGGCGGGGCGATGTTCGGTGTCGTGCCCAAGCCTCTGTGGTCCAGGCGAACCGCACCGGATGAACGGAACCGAATCCCGCTGGCGATGCGTTGCTTGCTCGTCGAGACGGCCGATGCGCGCGTGCTCATCGACTCCGGTGTCGGGAGCAAGGAATCTGAGAAGTTCCGGGAGATCTACCGCATCGACAACGAAGGCTCTCCGACCCGGCTGGAGGATTCGCTCCGGGCGGCAGGGGTACAGCCCGAACAGATCGACGTGGTGGTGAACACGCATCTTCATTTTGACCATGCGGGTGGAAACACATTGTGCGCGGCCGATGGATCGGTGACCGCCGCCTTCCCGAATGCGGAGTATTGCATTCGGCGGACGGAGTGGGAGTTCTCCCACCTGGACAACGAGCGTGTGCGGGCGAGCTACCTGCCGGCGAATTTCCAACCGCTCGTAGCTGAAGGACGCGTTCGACTCCTCGAGGAGGCGGCCGAGGTCACACCCGGGATTCGCCTGCTGGAGACACCGGGCCACACACCTGGGCATCAGTCGATACTCGTCGGCGCGGGCGACCGGCAGGTTCTGTTTCTGGCGGATCTGGTTCCGACGGTGGCCCACCTGCCGCTCGCCTGGATCATGGGGTACGACGTCGAGCCGCTGGTCACGCTGGAGAGCAAACGGGCGATCCTCGCCAGGTCGCTGGAGGAAGGCTGGACCCTGGCGTTCGAGCACGATCCGACGGTCGCCTGGGGGCGTCCGGTCGAGTCATCGCGGGGCCAGGTGGAACTCGTGGACGTGGAAACTGATCCGATCATCGGGAGGGACGCATGACTGGGAAGCGGTTGGGGTGGTGGATGGCAGGGGTGTGTGCGCTGGCAGCCATGGCTGTGTCGCCAGCGACGTTGTCGGGTCAGGAGATCGGCGAAGAGGAAGCTGAGGCACAGGCTGTCGCCGTGATCCAGCAGCTGTTTGACGCAATTCGCGCGGCAGATTCGGCCACCGTTCGCTCGCTGTGGGCGGACGGAGTCACGCAGTTCGGCAGTTCACACACGTCGCCGACCGCAGGGCCGAAAGTCTCGTACACGTCCAAGGAAGACTTCGTCGGCGCTATAGGTGGTGCCGAGGTCGGCGCGTGGGATGAGCAGTTCATCGTTCGAGATGTAATGGTGGACGACAACATGGTGACCGTCGTGACACCCTACGAATTCTATTTCGACGGCAACTTCAGCCATTGCGGCGTGGATGTCTTCGTCATCGCCCGGACCGGCGACGGATGGAAGATCGTCAGCCTGGTCGATACGCGTCGCCGAGCTGGTTGCGAGGGATGGCTCAATGAATGAGGCAGACCGTACCGCAGTCATCGTGGGAGCCGCCAGGCTTCCGACAGGCCGATTTCTGGGCGGTTTAGCGCCCCTGTCGGCCCCTGAATTGGGATCCCGGGCCATCTCGGCGGCCGTGCAGCGGTCGGCCGTAGATGCGGCGGAAATCGAAGACGTGATCATGGGAAACGTGATCCAGGCCGGCGTGGGACAGGCTCCGGCCCGGCAGGCGGCAATGGGCGCGGGCCTGCCGGAGACGATTCCGGCGATCACGATCAACAAGGTGTGCGGCTCCGGGCTCAAGGCCGTGATGCTCGCGGCACAGGCCATACGAGCAGGAGACGCACAGGCCGTGGTAGCAGGCGGAATGGAGTCGATGTCAAATGCTCCGTACCTCGTCCGGGGGTACCGGGAAGGCGTGAAGTTCGGAAACAGGGCACTCGAGGACGGACTGATCCATGATGGGCTGTGGTGTTCGTTCGGCGACTGTCATATGGGGGGACACGCCGAATACACGGCCTGGAAGGCAGAGGTCTCGCGCGAGGATCAGGATGCGTACGCCCTCGAGAGCCACCGCAAGGCGATCGCGGCGATTGACGGTGGAGAGTTCGAGGCCGAGGTGGTCCCGGTGGAGATCGCGATGCGCAAGCGAACTCTGACCGTGGACACGGATGAACCGCCCAGGCGGGACTCGTCAATGGAAGCTCTGGGACGTCTTCGGCCGGCCTTCGCTTCCGATGCTCCGGCCGAGGTCACGGATCCTTCCGTAACCGCAGGGAACGCTCCGGGTCTAAACGATGGAGCAGCCGCAACCGTCGTCGTTTCCGAGGGTTTCGCACAGGCGCACGGACTGGACATCCTCGCGAGAATCAGCGCATATTCGGTCGGCGCGACTGCCCCTCGAGAGTTGTTCTTCGCGCCCGTGGACGCTGTAAACCGCTTGATGGAGCGTGAGGGCACGTCGATCGACGACTACGGGCTGATCGAGGTGAACGAAGCGTTCGCGGTTCAGGCGCTCGCCGACGCACGAGCCCTGCACATGGATCTCGATCGGGTCAACGTGCGGGGCGGGGCCATCGCCCTCGGGCACCCGATCGGTGCTTCCGGGGCCAAAATCCTCACGACGCTGCTCTACGCCATGCGCGACCGCGATGTCGAGAAGGGGCTCGCGACCCTGTGTCTCGGAGGCGGAAACGCCGTGGCCTTGAGCGTGGAGAGAACATGAATCAGCAATCGATGGTGGCCGTGGATGCGGTCGCTGCAAGGCCGGCGATGTGGGTGCGGCGGCTGACTGCCGCGCTGGCCTTCGCTGCACTGACGGCCGCCGCCGCGCGCATGAGCGTACCGATCCCCGGTACGCCTGTGCCGTTTACGCTTCAGCCCGTAGCCGTCCTGTTGTCAGGGTTGTTGCTTGGAGGGTTCCTGGGCGCCACCAGCCAGCTCACGTACCTGGGGCTCGGAGCCGTCGGACTCCCGGTGTTCGCGGCTGGGGGTGGCCTCGCCTATTTCGCAGGACCCACCGCGGGCTATCTGCTGGCATTTCCCCTGGCGGCCGGAATCGCAGGGTTCGTCGCGAGCGAAGAACCCGGACTTCTGCGGGTCTCGCTCGCTGGCCTCGCGGGTCTGTTCGTCATCCACGTCGGCGGCGCGGCATGGCTGTCAGTCCAACCGTGGCTCCAGGGCGGATCGCTCGCGGCTTTCGAGCTTTCGCTGATCCCGTTTCTGGTCGGTGACCTGCTGAAGATCGCGCTGGTGGCCGTAGTCGCGCTGGGCCTCGGCAGCCGGGTGCGCCGGCTGCTGGGCTGAGGAGGTGAAATGGCTGACAATGTGACGGCGGTGGGCCGCGTGGCAGTCGTTGGGGCGGGCACGATGGGCAATGGAATAGCCCACGTGTTTGCCGCGGCCGGATACGAGACGCTGCTCGTCGATGCCGCTGCGGACGCTCTCGAACGGGCGGCTGCGACGATCGAGAAGAACCTGGGTCGTCAAGTCGCGAAAGAGCGCATTTCCGCCGAGGTAGCGAGCGCGACGCTCTCCCGGATCAGTCCGGCCACCACCTTCGATGGCGTGTCGGAATGCGCGATCGTGGTCGAGGCCGTTCCCGAGGTCCGGGACATCAAGTATGCGGTCTTTGAAGAGCTCTCGGGACAGGCGGCGCCCTCTGCCATCATCGCGACGAATACGAGCTCGATTTCCATAACCGAACTCGCGGCCGCGCTTCCGAATCCGGATCGGTTCATCGGCATGCACTTCATGAATCCGGTGCCGGTCATGAAGCTGGTGGAGGTAATCCGCGGCCTGGAGACATCCGACGAGACGCTCACAACCGTAATGGATCTGTGTGGGACCCTTGGCAAGGTGCCCCTCGAGGTGGCTGATTATCCCGGTTTCGTGTCGAACCGGATCCTCATGC
>JARFPW010000241.1 GCA_029288095.1 Gemmatimonadota bacterium | reverse complement strand
GTATAGTCCACGCCGGCCAGCAGAAAACCGGCCTCGACACGCGCTACGTCCAGCACGTCGAGGCCCATGGGCAGGAGCCCGAACGGTTGGCCGCTCTCCATGACGGCGTCGTAGACGGCCAGGGCGTCCCCGTTCTCCATCCACAGTTCGTATCCCAGGTCACCCGTGTAGCCGGTGCGCGTGACTACGCCTTCGGCGGCGGTGCCGTCCACCGCGAAGTGCACCGGAATCGCCCGGAAGTACGGCAGGGCGTCCAGATCCGAGCCGACGACTGGCCGCAGGACCTCGCGCGCCAGCGGTCCCTGGAGCGCCAGCGCCGCGATCCGCCGGCTCACGTCGGTGACGCGCACGTCCAGCCCGCGAGAAGACCGCTCCAACCAGCGGAACGCCGGCTCCGCCGACGTGACGCGGAAGTGCCGCTCGCCGAGTTTCGCGACCGTTCCGTCGTCGAGCACCTTGCCGTGATCGTCGCACCAGCAGACGTAGCTCACCCGGCCCACCTCGTGAGCTCCGAAATCCCGCACCATGACACGGCCCAGGAGATCGGCGGCGTTGGGCCCCTCGACGTCGTACTTGTAGAGTGGCGATGCGTCCATCAGCGTCGCCTGGTTGCGCAGCGCGTAGTACTCGCGATCCTGGTAGACGTCGTACCGCCGAACCGCATGGCAACCCGCCCACTCCTTGAAGGCGAGACTGGTGCACAACTCGCTCGTCCGGGGATGAAACGGTGTCGCCAGTGCCATAGCGCGGAACCTAGTTTCTCCGGGCGGTAGCAGATAGGCAGAAAGCGGTTCCCCGGAGCATGGCGGGCAACCCTCCCGGAGTGACCGCCGTCCAACTGGTTGGCGAACACGAAAGGCTCGAGGTGACGGAAGCTCAACTCATCGAGGCGGCGCGCGCGGGCGATCAGCGTGCGATGGGGGATCTATACGCGGCCCATGCGGGTCGGGTGTTCTCCGTCGTGCGCCGGGTGGTTGGCGACGAGCACCTCGCCGAGGACGTTTCCCAGGACGCCTGGATACGCGCGTTCGAGAAGCTGCATCTGTTTCGCGGCGAAGCGGCGTTCGGCACCTGGATGCACCGATTGGCGGTGAACGCGGCGGTAAACCGCCTTCGTTCGCTCGGCAGGCGCTCGAAACTCGAATCGTCGCCGGACTTGAAGCTGCCGGTGCAGGAACCCGATGAATCAGGGCTCAACCAGCGGATTCTGTCGAAGGCCCTGGACATGTTGCCGGATGGGTATCGAACCGTGCTCGTACTACATGACGTGGAGGGGCTGACACACGAAGAAATCGGGCAGAAACTAGATATTGCTGCCGGAACATCAAAGTCCCAGCTGCACAAGGCTCGTGCGCGAATGCGCGCGTTGCTGGATCCGCAGTCGAGAACGAATGAAGCAGGGAATCATGCGTGAACATCTGACCCGCGAGCAGATCGCGGCGCTCCTGGACGAACCGGGAGCGATATCGGACGGACTGGCCCACCTCGACGAGTGCGAGGAGTGCGCGCTGGAATTCGAGGGAATGAGCCGCATGCGCATGGCGTTGTCCGGCCTGCCCGACCTGGCACCGCCCGAGGGCGAATGGGACGCGATCCGGAAACGCCTTCCCCACCGCGTCGTCGCTTCACGGCCGCGTTCCGTGTGGGCGACTCCTCTGGCGGCCGCGGCCGTGATTCTGCTGTTCCTGGGGGGGCTGGCCGTCGGCCGGATGATCGCACCCGCGTCGCAGGATGGGCAGAACCCGGGCCTGGACGTGGCTTCGAGCCAGGTACAGCCGCCTGCGGACGGCGATGCCGTACCTGCCGGCGCCAACGACGCGCGGTTCGACGATTACCTGCAAACGGTTGGTCGCCTCAGAGAGCTGCGGGACGAGGGTCCCGTGGGACCGACGCTGGTCGAGAATCCGGCACTCGCGGCCGAGCGCCTGACCCGGCTGGACGCCTTGATCGACGCGACGCGCGAAGGTCTGCGCATGGCGCCGGCGGATCCGGCGCTTAATGACTTCCTGTTCGACGTCGTAGATGAACGTGAATCCCTGGCCGGCCAGCTCGATCAGACGCTGCGCCAGGCCTCGATGGAGTACTGATATGGCGCGCCGGATGATGCACAACGGACTGATCCTCGGGCTGGTGTGCCTGGCGCCCGCCGCCGGTCTCGCACAGGAACGCTTCCCGCCGCCGGCACCCGAGGCCGCCGCGTTCGCGTTCATGCAGGAATCGCGGGCACGGGTTGGCGTGTTCCTCGAGCCGGGATGCGAGATCGAGCCCGAGGTCCGAGGCGACTGCGCCGAGTCCCCCAGGGTCCGGGCCGTCGTGGACGGCAGTCCGGCCGACCTCGCCGGCATCCAGGCGGGAGACGTGCTTCTCTCGCTGGACGGCGTCGCGCTGCGCACCGAACCGGGTCGCCGGGCGTTTGCCAGTTTGCGGGCCGGGATCCCGATCGACATAGAGCTGGACAGGCCAGCCGGCACGAGCACCGTGAGAGTGATCCCGACCGGCGAGGGCGGCGGAATGATGTTCCGCGCGTTCGGCGGGAACATCGGTGCGGTCGGTCCTGTCCCTAGCGGCGACATCAACGTATTCCGCTTCCAGGACGACTCTGGCGAGGTCAGTGAGTTCCAGTTCGGGCCGGAGCCGGATGGCCCGCCCACGCCCGGTGGTTTCGTGGTGTTCAGTTCTGACGAGGGCGGAAGTCTGCAGATCAGCGTCGGTGATGACGGCGTCCCCGCGTTCACGATGGACGGCGAGACCGTGAAGCTTCAGGAGCTCGAGGGAGTCCTGGCGGGGCTCGGCGAGCGCCTGCACGAAGGCCTCGGCCAGCTCCGGCTTAACGTAGTCGTGCAGCCGGGGAGCGCGCATGCCCGCCGTCACCTGGTTCTGGAGGATCCGGACCTGGCAGTGAGGCTGGAAAAGGCCCGGAACGAAGTGCTCACCACGGCGCGGGCCCAGCTCGAGCTGCTGATCGAGCGCCGGGGAGAACTCGAACGCCTGGGAGAAACGCCGCCGGTCTGGGCCTATCGTGTGCAATCCGGCACGGGTGAAACTCCGGACGCCGTCCGCTCGCGGGCGCCGGCCGTGGGCGTGAATGTCGTACGGGCAATCGAACAGCGCCTCGGAGGGGCGGAGTTCCGTGAGCTGACGCCCGATCTGGCGGAATACTTCGAGGCGGACTCCGGCCTGCTCGTGCTGCGTGTGATCTCCGGCACGCCAGCGGCCGTCATGGGCCTCAGGGGAGGAGACGTCGTGGTTGAAGTCGGAGGACGTCCGAACCCGGATATGCAGATGTTCCGAGAACTTGCGTCATCCGAGGGCGAGGCGGGCGTCGAAGTAAAGTGGATTCGTAAAGGAACCACGCACACAGGACGACTGGCCCGCAACTGACCTGAGCTTGTCAGCGGGCGAGTATGCGGCCAAACTGGCTCATGCCCGCAACCGCCCTCGTCGAGACCCTCGAAGCCGCCTTTCAGGAGTGGGACCAGGATCCGCAACCCTGGTCCGACGGCCGATTCGGCGCCCTGGCGCTCGAGGCCTTCGCCCTTCAAGTCGACGCGAACATCCCGTATGGCCGGTATTGCGGGGCAATCGGCGTGGACCCCGCTTCTATCCTCTCGTGGCGTGAAATCCCCCCCGCACCGACGGCTGCATTCCGCAGCGTTGACCTGACAGTCGGCGATCCGGCGGACGCGGTCCTCCGGTTTCGCACCAGCGGCACGACGCGCGGCGAATCGGAACGCGGTGTGCATCCGATCCGTCGCCCGGCCACCTATGAGGCCGCGTTGCGGGGTCCGTTCCGCCATGCCGTGCTCGCCGGAGCGGACGAAGCCAGCGTAATCCTGCTGCATGGACCGTTCACCGCAGCGGCCGGATCCTCTCTCGCCTGGATGTTCGACGACGTGCTTGCCCACTTCGGTGGAGCGGGGTCCACGCGCCTCGATCCGCGGGACGGCCTGACGGCCCGAGCGCTGACGGAAGCCCTGGAGTCAGCCACGAAACATGGCACCCCTGTCATCGTGTTGGGGACCACGCTGGTACTGGCGGAAGTCGCCGATCTTCTCGACCAGGTCGAGGCTGCCATTTCACTCCCGCCGGGCTCCCGCGTGATGGACACGGGAGGATCCAAGGGCAGGCCGGGTCTCGATCGCCGCGCTACCATGGCAGCGCTGGTGTCTCGCTTCGGGCTCGATGAACGGGCGGCGGTGAACGAATTCGGCATGACGGAGCTGCTGTCGCAGAGGTACGGAACAGGCATAGAAGACATCTGGCTGACCGGCCCCCCCTGGTTGCGAACGCGCGTGCTCGATCCCGTGACCCTGGAAGAGCTCCCGGATGGCGCGGAGGGTCTGTTGTGCCACTACGACCTCGCCAACGTCGGGAGCGTCGTCGCTGTGCTCACGGAGGACCGCGGTCGGGCCAGAGGCGAGGCGATCCAATGGCTGGGCCGCACGCCGGGGGCGGTGCCACGGGGTTGCTCGCTGGCCACGGCCGAGCTCCTGGAGGCGCAGTCGTGAGCCAGGGTCCAGCGTGGCTGCCGGGCCTCGCGCCGACCGCATACGAGCCTGATGTCAGCCTCACAGGGACGACTGGTGCGGGTGCAACATTTATGGTGCCGGCTCTCTCCGCGACTGCGGCGGCGGCGATCGCAGACGGGGCGAGGACGGCCGCCCTCGACGCGAGAGGCACGCACCGCATCGCGGACGTGATCCTGGCCGCCTCGGCCGCCGCGCTGCGCCTCGCCGACCCCGGGGACCCGCTCGGCGCCGCCGCCATCGCCGCCCTCGAGCGATCGGGAGGTTGGTCCACGCGAACGGCTCAGAAC
>JARFPW010000217.1 GCA_029288095.1 Gemmatimonadota bacterium | reverse complement strand
TCGACTACGGAATCGCGAGCGACACCGGCAATTACTTCTACAGCTCGCTGCGCCAGCTCGCCTGGGGCCGCGACCTGTGGACCGCCCTGCTCGCGGGGGAGCCGACGACCGTCCTGAACCGGGACCAGGTCTTCGAGCACTGGCGCTGGTACATCGACAGAATCCCGCACCCACCGCTCTCGCGAGAACTGAGCGGGTTCACCTGGGTCCTGCTCCGGAACGTGACCGACCCTCTTTCGGCATACCGGGGAGCCGTGGTTCTGACGTTCGCGGCGCTCGCGGCCTCGGTCGGCGTTTACACGGCCTGGCGATCGCGCTCGCTGGCGGCGGGCCTCGCCGCCGGCCTGGCCGTCCCGGCCTTCCCCGTCCTGTTCGCGCACGGCCATCTTGCGCACACGGACCTGTTCCTCGCCGCCTTCTGGTTCTGGTCGTTCGCTGCGCTGGATGTCGCCGTAAAGGAGGGTGGCTCCGGTTGGTTCTTCGCCGCGGGTGTGTTCCTGGGTGCCGCGATCGCCACCAAGTTTTCGGGCCTCCTGCTGCTCGGGGTGGCGACCGTGTGGCTGCTCGGGCACCGTGCCGGCCTGAGCGCGCTGCTCGCCCTGCTTCTGGCGGCCTTGCTGGTGTTCATCGCCGCCAACCCCGTGATGTGGGTGGACCCTCTGCAGGGAATCAGAGACTATGTGGTGGCCGGAACGCACCGCGCCGAGTCGGGCCCGTTCATCGGAACCGAGTACTTCGGGACCATCTACTACTTCAGGCCGCCCTGGCACTATCCCTACGTGTGGACCGCGATCGTCTTTCCGCCAACGATCCTGGCGGCCACCGTGGCAGGCCTGTTCGCTCCTCGCTCGGGCGCCCTGCGCGGTGTCGTCCTGCTGAACATGGTCGTGCTGTACGGGGCCCTGGCCCTTCCATCTGCTCCGATGCACGACGGCGTTCGTCTCTTCCTGCCGCTGTTCCCGTTCTACTGCGTTCTCGCCGGCACCGGCGCCGTGGCGCTCGGTGAGTGGATCTTCCGGGGACTGGACGGACGCATACCGGCCGTTACCGGGCGTCGGGACCTCGTGGTCGCTCTGGCGATTCTGTTGGTTCTCGCCCCGGCCGCTCTCCGCACGGCACAGGTCCACCCGCATCAGCTGTCGTACTTCAACGCACTCGTTGGAGGGATCACGGGCGCCGACGATAAGGGTCTCGAGGTCACCAACCTCAAGGAAGTGCTGAACCGGGCGACGCTGGAGGAACTGGCAGGGTCGACGCCTCCCGAGGCCGTGGTCGATCCGGGTTTCTTCATGGAAGAGATGTGCTTCTACCAGGCCATCGGATGGGCACCGCCCGGCTGGAAGGTGGAATCTCAGATCGAGCTGGCCGACGGATCGGCAGGCATCGCGGTGGGCTGTGAGGGCCAGAGCTTCACACCAGTGGCGCTCGACCGAAGAGCCACCGCCGCCGACTTCGTCTTCGTGCTGAATCGCAAGGCGCAGTGGCGCCGGACCGAAAGCGCCCTGGTCGGATTCGGAGGGCCGCCCTCGTTCACGGCGTCACTCGAGGGAGTGCCCCTGATGATGGTATACCGCACCCGATGATCTCCGATCAACGTTCCATACGCTTCGTGCGGTTGGCCAGCGTGGCACTTGGCCTGCTGGCTTTCGCCTGGCTGCTTCCCGGCCTGGACGACGTCGGGATCGCGTGGGACGAGGTGTACTATTTCGATTCGGTGACGCGCATACAGGAATGGGCCGGTCAGGTCGCCACGGGCCCGGACCGGTCGCGGTTGCTCAGTCAGGAGGTTGTGAGAGAGACCTTCAATTGGCGTCGCTACTACAACCCACACCCGCCGGCCTACAAGCTGGCCATGGCCGCCACCGAGGCGATGTTCGGTCGCTGGACCGGTGAAGTCGTCGGGTACCGCCTGGCCCCGCTCGCTTTCTTCTCCTTTCTGGTGGGGTGTATCACCTGGCTTGCAGGAATGGCCTGGGGACGGATTGCCGGGGTGGGAGCGGGCCTCTCGATCCTGGTCATGCCACGGGTCGTGGGGCACGCGCACATCGGGGCGACCGATACGCTGACGACCCTGGCCTGGTTCGTCGCTTCCATCGGGCTGGTGCTGTACGTGCTCGAGGACCGGCGGCGCTTCCTCGCGATCGGCGCTGTGGGCCTGGGTGTGGCCCTGGCGACCAAGTTCACGGGGTACCTGATCCCGCTGGCGATTCTCCTGTGGATGATCGCCTACGGAAGGTCCCGGCGGGCGGTGGCCGGCGCCATCTTGTGGGGCCTCAGTGGCCTCGTGGTGGCGTGGGCGCTGAATCCTCTCCTGTGGCACGATCCGGTCGCGGAGACTCTGCGCCTGGTGCAGGACACCCTGTCGAGGGATGACGTGATTCCGATCACCACCTACTACATGGGCCGGCACTTCGGCTACCAGGTCCCGGGGCACCACGTGATCGTGATGACGCTGATCACCGTCCCGCTTTCGATCCTGGCGCTCGCGGGCTGGGGAGGTGCAGCGAGTCTGCGAAGGTGGGAGGAGAAGCCCGTAGGGGGGCTGTGCTGGACGCAGATCCTGTTCTTCGTCGCCCTCATGGCGGCACCGGGCTCTCCCAACCATGATGGAGTCCGCCTGTGGCTGCCCATGTTTCCGTTCGTGGCACTTCTCGCCGGCCGTGGGTTTGGATCGATGATCCGGATCGTCCGCGAACGGACGCCCGGTCCCAGGGCGATCCTCGCGTCACTCGTTCTCGCGGCGCTGTTCTTCGCTCCCCCGTACATCCAGACGGTACGGGTGGCGCCGCTCTACCTGGCCTACTACAACGAGCTGATCGGTGGAGCCCCGGGCGCGGCCCGGGCCGGGATGGAAACCACATACTGGATGGAAGCCGTAACACCGGCGTTCCTCGAGCGAGTCGGCGAGACGCTGCCGGAGGGCGCACGCCTGTCCGCCTGGCCCAACGTGACGCACTATAAATGGCTCCAGGCGCATGGCATGCTGCGGGAAGACATCGTCGTGACCGACGAGATGCCACCGGAGTACTTTCTGCTCGTCGCTCGCAAGTCGATCTTCCAGCCGTATCACTGGCGGATATACGAGAATGTGATTCCGGACCTGGCCGTCGAGCTGGATGGCGTCGAAATCGTCGGCCTGTACACCTGGCAGCAGAGCGAGGCATTCGAATCCGAGCCGGAGGACCCGTGAAGAAGCTGGACGCCGTGGTTCCCGTGTACAACGAACAGGCCATCCTTCCCGAGCTCAACCGTCGCCTGGCGGACGCTCTAGG
>JARFPW010000216.1 GCA_029288095.1 Gemmatimonadota bacterium | reverse complement strand
TCGGTCGTGGGGTGCTTGGGCTTCTCCTGCCAGTCGGTCACCGCGTCGCAGCTCCAGGTCTACCCCGTGCAGCACCACGTTGTCGCCGAACGCCTTCCGAGCTGATTCGACCTTGAGAACCTCGCGTCCGCTGGACCGCCGCTGCTCGAAGTGGAATCGTGGATATCGGCGCGAGCTGGGTGGCAGCGCCTCCAGGGAATCCGCCTTCTTCTCGATCAGTCGGAGCTTGCTCTGGGCCTGTCGCGCCTTGCTCGCCTTGGCCCGGAATCGATCGACGAACTGCTGGTGGTGCGTGATCTCGCGCTCCCGCTCGGCGATCTCCTTCTCCCGTCTCTCGCGTTCGGCGGTCTTGGCCTGCTGGAAATGGGCATAGTCGCCGTGGTACAAGGTGACCGTCTCGTAATCGACGTCGAGAATGTGCGAGGCGACGTTGTCGAGGAAGCGGTGATCGTGGGAGATGACGACTACGGGGCCCGGGAACTTCACGAGGAACTTCTCGAGCCAGCGGATCGACAGGATATCGAGGTGGTTCGTCGGCTCATCCAGCAGCAGCACATCGGGTGAACCGGCCAGCGTTTGAGCCAGCAGCACCCGCAATTTGAAGCCTCCGGACAGTGTAGACAGCGGGTCACGGTGGACGCCCGCCGGAAAACCGAGTCCCTCAAGGATCTCCGCTGCCCGCGCTTCCGCACTGTATCCGTCGTGCCGCTGAATCGTCTCTTCCAGCTCCGAGAATTGGTGCGCATCGAACTCCTCGGCCGGGGCCTCCAGCAGGCGATCCTTGGCTTCCATCGCTTCCCACAACTCCCGATGCCCCATCATCGCCACTTCGAGCACTTGCTGCGTTTCGTAGAGAAACTGATCCTGCCGCAGGACGCCGAGCCGGAGTTTCTTGGGAATCGATACGGACCCCGCAGTCGGGTCTTCATCCCCGCCGAGGATATTGAGCAGGGTCGTCTTGCCGGAGCCGTTGGCGCCGACGAGCCCATAGCACGATCCGGCGTTGAGCTGGAACGTGGCATTCTCGAACAGAGTCTGGACGCCGAAGGATTTGGCGAGACCGGAAACGGAAATCATCCGGGATGATACAAGCAGCGGGTGCTAACCGCGCCTGGGTGTGACCTGACCGCCGCTGGGTGCGTCTGTTTCCAAAAGGCATCCAACGGACAACGAGGATATGGAGGCTCACCATGAAACCGAAACTGCTTGCGGTCTGCCTGCTCCTGGCGGCCGGCGCGTGCGCGTCCGGCCCCGCATATGGATCCGGATGGACTCGACTTGGCGAGCGGTCGGTGACCGATCGGCTTGACCACGACCGGATCGATGTCGGCGCCCGTCGCGGCGAGTTCAATCGCATCAAGCTGACCGTCCACCGGGCTCCCGTAGACTTCCATCGAGTGGTGGTTCACTACGGGAACGGGACGCACCAGAACGTGGCCCTGCGCGCGACGATCCGGGACGGGGGTGAGACCCGGACCATAGATCTCGCGGGCGGCGATCGGGTCATTCGCAGTGTGGAGTTCTGGTATGACGCGAACACGGCACGGGGGCGTACGGCAACCGTCCGGTTATTCGGCCGACACTAGGCCTCAGTACTCGACCCGATCCTCGCTGTCGAGCCAGGCGGTGAATTCCTCGCCGGCTTCGGGCACACGGAGCTGCTCCAGCGGCAGCCGTCGACGATCCCGGGGCCGGCGAATCTCGTCGTAGATGAAACTGTCATCAAACCCGGCGTCGGCCGCGTCATGCGCCGTGCTGGCAAACACGACGCGAGCGGGGCGCGCCCAGTAGATCGCGCCCAGGCACATCGGGCATGGCTCACAACTGCAGTAGATCTCGCAGTCGCCGAGCTGGAACGTACCCAACGCCTCACACGCATTCCGGATGGCCACCACTTCCGCGTGCGCCGTCGGGTCGTCCGACGCCGTGACGAGATTGGTCCCGGTCGCGACGACCTCGCCGTTTCGCACGACGACCGCGCCGAACGGTCCACCGGTGCCGCTCTCGACGTTCTCCCGGGCCAGGCTGATCGCCTGCTTGAGAAATTGCGCCGGATCTCGATCGTGGCTCATGTGGCGTACATTGGTGATAGCACGATGTAGCGACAAGCGCGGGCAGCTTCGGAGAGGCGCCATGAGATTACCGGTGGTCCCGCGGGTGCTGGTGGTGGCGATCGGGTTCGCCGCCTGCGGAGGAGGGCAAGACGCACCCTCCTTCGTGGCCCGCGACAGCGCGGGTGTAACGATCGCGGAGAGCCAAAGCCCGGCATGGGCGGACGACGCGGGGTGGCGGGTTGGCGAAGCTCTCGTTCGCATTGGTGTTGTCGACGGCGATTCCCGCTACCAGTTCTCGGACGTGGCCGGAACCGTCCGGTTGAGCGACGGAACGATCGTCGTGGCCGACGGGGGATCACAGCAGCTCCGGTTCTTCATGCCGGACGGCCGCTGGCAGGCCTCGTTCGGTGGCCCGGGAGGCGGGCCGGGCGAATTCACGGGATTGTCGAGTCTCGGCCGGACTCCGGACGACCAGGTCTGGGCCTACGACTTCTCCCTGCGTCGCCTCACCTGGACCGACGCCTCGGGTCGGCTGCTGCGCCTCGTGCCGTTGGACCCGGAGCCACCGAGTCTGAGTCCGCTCGGGCCGCTTTCGGATGGCACCTTTGCCATGAAGCAGCTCTGGGGGTCGAAGACCGGCAAGGATGAGCCTGAGATTGGCCTACTGAGAGAACCGACGGCCTATGTTCGGTTCGATTCGCTGGGAACCCTGGTTGACACACTCGGCACGTTTCCCGGGCGCGAGCTATTCATCACGCTGGAGAAGGGCCGCGGCGTGATGAGCTCCCCGCTCTTCGGACGAACGTCGGCCGGAGTCGTCCAGGGGCACACCCTGATCATCGGGGACCAGGAGGAATTCCGGTTCGGTCGATACGATCCCGACGGGACGATGCTGACTGAGGTGCGTCTCGGCAGGCCGGCCGCCTTGATAGGGCCGAACGACGTATCGGAGCACATCGAATTCCTGGTCGAGTCCAGCCCACCGGACAAGCAGGCATGGCTCGAGCAGAGCCTGACGTCGATGCCGACTCCTGAGACGAGACCGGCCTACGGGAGCTTCCTCGTCGACCGCGACGACTTCCTCTGGGTGAGTGAATGGTCGCAGTTCCCCGGCATCCCCCGGACGTGGACCGTGGTGGACACCTCCGATCGCTGGCTCGGTGATGTCGTGATGCCGCCCGGCTTCATTCCCCGTGACATAGGCTCCGATTGGATCCTCGGTATCGAGACGGATGCGCTGGGCGTAGAGTTCGTGGTCCAGTACTCGCTCGTGAAGCCGCCAGACGTGAGGAGGTAGACCTGAAGCGTCGCGAAGGAATGGCAAAGCTCACCGGTCGCGAACTGTACGTGGACGACCTGCCGTCCGACGACCACCTGTGGGGGGCCACGGTGCGCAGCCGGTCACCGCGGGGACGAATCACGGGTATCGATTTCGACCCTTCCGTGGACTGGTCGGAGTTCGTCGTCGTCACGGCCGAGGACATCCCGGGGCGCAATGCGGTCTTCCTGATGGAGTACGATCAGCCCGCGCTCGCGGATGATTATGTCCGGCACGTTCACGAGCCGGTCCTGCTGATTGCCCACGAGTCCCGAGACATGGCCCGCCGGGCTGCGAAGCTGGTCACGGTGCACGTCGAGCCGGAGACTCCGGTGCTGGATTTCTGCGCGGTTCCCTCGGAGGGCGACATCCAGCACGGTACCGACAACGTGCTGAAGCGCATCCTCATTGAAAAAGGTGACATCGAGGCTGCGATCGCGGCGGCGCCGATCGTCGTGGAGGGCGAGTACTTCACAGGCTCTCAGGAGCACGTGTACCTCGAGACCCAGGGCATGCGCGCACACCTCGAAGGCGATGTCGTCGTCGTCCAGGGATCCATGCAATGCCCCTACTACGTCGTAAAGGCGCTCATGCCGCTGCTGGGACGAGATGAAGCGGGTATTCGGATCATTCAGACGGCCACGGGCGGCGGATTTGGCGGCAAGGAGGAGTACCCCTCAATGGTGGCGGCCCACGCGGCGCTGCTGACCCTGAAGTCGGGCCGTCCGGTCAAACTGATCTACGATCGTTGGGAGGACATGGCCGTCACGACCAAGCGGCATCCCTCGCGCGTCAGGCATCGTACGGGAGTCGACGAGTCGGGCAGGCTGCTGGCACAGGATATCGAGATCGTCCTCGACGGTGGAGCCTACGTCACGTTGTCGCCCGTCGTACTGAGCCGGGCGGTGATCCACGCCGGCGGTCCGTACGCCTGTGACGCGGTGCGGATCGACGGGCGGGCGATGCTCACCAATTCCGCCCCGTTCGGAGCGTTCCGCGGGTTCGGCGCCCCCCAGGCATTCTTCGGCCTCGAGCGTCACCTGGACGTCGTCGCCGAACGACTGGACATGGATCCGGCGGAACTGCGGCGCGTCAATCTGATTCGCGACGGCCAGCAGACCGGAACGTCGCAGACCATCAAAGACGGGGTGGATCGGATCGAGGTACTCGATACGGCCCTGGCATCCAGCGAGTGGGACGCGCGGCGCGCCGAGATCGAGCGTCACAATGCGGCCGACCCGCTCGTGAAGCGGGGCCTCGGCCTGGCGATGTTCCACCACGGAGCCGGGTTTACGGGAAACGGCGAGGTGATGTTGCAGTCTGTCGTGCACGTCGCTGGCACGCAGGAGGGAGGCGTCGAGGTGCGAGCGGCGAGCGTCGAAATGGGCCAGGGAACGACGACGATCTTCACCCAGCTGGCATCGGATCGGCTCGGCCTGGATCCCGATCTCGTCCTGGTGGCGCAGCCTGATACGCATCGCGTCCCCAATAGCGGACCGTCCGTGGCCTCACGCACCGCCATGGTCGTCGGGTTCCTGGTAGAGCAGGCATGCGACGATCTGCGACGGAGACTCGACCTGGCGGATGACGCTCGCGGACAGTCGGTCAGCGATGCGATTCGGGCCTGGTACGCGGCGGCCGACGCGGAGGAACTGGTCGGGGAGGCCACCTACGTGCAGCCATCTCATATCGAATGGGACGAGGAGACATACCGGGGCGATGCGTACGGGGCTTTCGCGTGGGGCGCTTACGTGGCGGAGGTCGCGATCGACCTGCGGACCTACACCGCACGCGTGACGGACTTCGTCGCGGTACAGGAGATCGGCCGGGTGCTCAACGAAACCCTGGCCACCGGCCAAATCCAGGGAGGCGTGGCCCAGGGAATCAGCTGGGCGTTGCTGGAGGATTTCGACTGGCGCGACGGCGCCATGCAGAACAACCAGTTGACCAACTACATCATCCCCACGAGCGACGACTTTCCGCCCATTCGCGTCGAGTTCCTCGAAACGCCGTACCCGCACGGCGCCCAGGGGGCGAAGGGAATCGGTGAGCTTCCGATGGACGGGCCGGGGCCGGCGATCGCCAACGCGGTCGCCCATGCGATCGGGGTCCGGGCCGCGGTGCTCCCGCTGACGCCGGAGCGGCTGATGGCTCAGGTCGACGAGTTGGCCGGCCGGGAGGCCTCGTGACGGTCGGCGACCTTCCCGTCTCGGGTGACACGATCGTGGTGCGGTGCCGGCTCAATGGCGCCGAGGCCGAATTCGAGGTCGATCCCGGGGAGCGGTTGCTGGACACACTGCGCTACCGGCTGGGCCTCACCGGGACGAAGGAGGGCTGCGCCGAGGGCGAG
>JARFPW010000190.1 GCA_029288095.1 Gemmatimonadota bacterium | reverse complement strand
TGAACGTGACCGTCCAGTCGGGCATGCCGAGGCGGGGCAGGGCCATGTCGGCCGCCTGCAGCACGCCGAACGCGACGATCCCGTAGATGCCGGCCACCCTGAATACGTGGCGCCGCTTCATCTCCGCGAAGAACTCCTGGTAGGACTTCATCGCGGGGTGCCTTCGGCGCCGGCATCAGCGTCAGCCTGCCTCAGGATCGCGGGTCGGACGCGCTCTCCGACGGGAGTGCGCTGAACCGTCAGACCGCCAAGGCCGATCGACTCCAGTGCCGCCTGTACACGCCGGTCGTCCCTGATGTCATCAAGAGCGACGTCCCACACAAATTCCACAGTCAGCCGGGTCAGGACAGTCGCCTCGATCTCAGTAAGCCTCCGGACCACCTGCTCGACTGCCAGGTCCGGTTCATCCAATCGAACCAAATCCTCAGGACCCAACCGCTCCAGATCCCGCATTGAATCCGGGAGCATGTCAAATCGACCCGCGCTTAGCGCTCGCTGGCGTTCGCCGAAGCCCGCCGTGTCCGCCGGAGACTCCGGCGCAGAATCCACGGCATCCTCGTAGCGGCCCTCGCTACGAGCACGCGCCATCGGCGCTTGCCGAGCCCAGACCGCCAGCGGAGAAAACCGTTCATCCAGGCCTCGTGCCACTGCCCATGCCAGGACCTCCTCGACATCATCCCACCGGTCGTCTTTTCGAAGGATCTTTACGAACTGGTAGATACGAACGGGTGCCGGATCGAGGGCCGCTGCCCGGTCGATGGATCGCACGGCCTCCGCGACCCGTCCCCGCTTGTGAAGAAACTCCGCGTATTGCTGGTGAGCCTCAGCGTTGTCCGGGTCCAGGTCGAGCGCCTGAAGGTAGAGCTCTTCGGCTTCCGCCCACCGGTAGCGGTCGCGTTGAATGTTGCCGAGCGCGATGAGGGCTGTAGGGTTTCGTGGGTTCAGGTTGAGAGCTCGCCGGGCTGCTTGCTCGGCCTCAGCGAGGGTCTCGTCAAACGGCAGTTCGCGGTCATGAAACTGGGGGAAGTCATACCAGACCTGGAGGGAGGTGGCGTCGGCCAACCCAGCCCAGGCAGGAGCCCACATCGAATCGCGGGCCACCGCAGCCTTGAACAGGTCCACGGCCTCGAACACTCCCGCCCCACGTTCCCGCAGGCGCGCGCGGCCCGTGAGGTAGAGATCGTAGGCCTCGATATCGGCAGTGGGGCTGACCAGGTCCGACCCTTCAGTCAGCCCGAGCGGTACCGTCAGGGCGTCCGCGATTGCCTCGGCGATTTCTGACTGGATCTGGAACACGTTGTCGAGCGACCGATCGTAGTTCTCAGACCAGAGATGCGAGCCGTCGGAGGTGTCGATCAGTTGTGCCGTGATGCGCAGCTGGTCGCCCGCCTTCCGGACGCTTCCCTCGACGAAGTAAGCCACGTGCAGCGTGTCGCCCCACTGAGCGGCGGTGAGATCCTGGTCCTTGAGCGCGAAGGTCGAGGTTCGGGCTGCGACCCGGAGTTCCCGGATCTTCGCCAGGACATTGAGGATTTCCTCCGTCATCCCGTCGCTGAAGTACTCCTGGTCACCGTCGGGGCTCATGTCGGCGAATGGCAGCACCGCAATCGAAGGCCGCGGATCGTCGGACAGGTCCACGTAGGCCAGACGGGCGCCGCCGGCCGGTCCAGCATCCGAGACGGTTCCGCTATCGCCGCCGGTCCGTTGACCCACCCACCAGCCACCGGCGATCAGTGCCGCGCCCCCGACGAGCGCCAGCAGTCCCGACGGCCAGCGCTGAGACATGGGCGCAGACACGATGGCCTCGATCTCTCCCGGCGCCGCGGCATCCGTCTTCTTCACACCGTCGGGCGTGACCTCAAAGGCCCAGGCGATGATCAGCACTACCGGGAACGCGAGCAGCACCAGGGCGAGCATAAACGTGACCGTCCAGTCGGGCATGCCGAGGCGGGGCAGGGCCAGATCGGCCGCCTGCAGCACACCGAAGGCGACGATCCCGTAGACCCCGGCCACCTTGAACACGTGGCGCCGCTTCAGCTCCGCGAAGAACTCCTGGTAGGACTTCATCGCGGCGACCGCTGCGGCGTGGCGCCGACCAGGTTGAGGCGCTCGAGCCCCTCCAGGTACGCCGGCTCGTCACGCAGTGGATCGAAGATGGCATCCCAGATCCAGCTGTGGTTCTGATTCGGGTCTTCAGAAATATCTCCGAGGAGGACGGCAGCCGCGCTGTCCGGCCGTCCGACAATCATCCACAGCGTTGGGTCCAGAACTTCCTCCGGTACAGCGCTCAGATCACCAGATTCCAGCCCCCGGACAATCGCATCCCTGGCCTCGATGAGTTCCTCGTCTCCATGGTCGAACATGACGTCGTAATTGCCCGCCTCGAGGTTCAAGAAGTACCAGATGCTGGCGGTCTGGGGAATCTGCCCCTCGGCGTCCAACGCGATCGCCTCCGCAAGCACGTGAATTGCTTCGTCCAGCCGATCGTCAGCGGCCAGCGCGCTGGAGTACATGAGCAGTCTGATCGGTGCACGGTCGAGCGCGAGGGCTCGTTCCGCGGTGCGGACCGATTCGGCTCCCCGTCCCATGTTTCCGAGCATCTCTGAGTACTGCTGGAAGGCCTCAGGGTTGTCGGGGTCGGTCTCCAGGGCTCGCAGGTACTCCGCCTCGGATTGCTCCCACTCGTGGCGGTACCGATGGACACTACCGAGGGCCACTCGGGCGGAAGCGGCCGTCGGGTCCAGGTCGAGTGCACGTCGGGCCGCCCGCTCGGCGGCTTGCTGGAACGCCAGTTCGCGCGAGAGTCCTTCCTGGACCTCCTCCGGCCGCCCGCCGTCCCACGCGCCGGGATACCAGGTCATCAGTTCCGTGGCCTCGGCCAGTCCCGCCCAGGCCGGCGCCCAGGTCGAGTCGCGCGCGATCGCCGCCTCGAACAGGCGGATTGCTTCGCTCAGGCCCTGGC
>JARFPW010000158.1 GCA_029288095.1 Gemmatimonadota bacterium | reverse complement strand
AAGTCGGCATACGCGATTCCTTCATAGGTCTCGTGGGCTCGGAGATGTGTATAAGAGACAGCCTATGCGAGCGCTCAGCTCACGGCCGAGCAGTTTCTCGGCCGTCGGTACACGAGGCTGAAGCACATCCGGGCGCTGCGTTCCGAGGGCTTGCTGGGCGAAGACCTTCGCTGGGCGTCCGCCCTCGCCTCGGTCGGGGAGGAAGTCAGATGAAAGTCGTACTGTTTTGCGGAGGGCTCGGCATGCGGCTCCGCGACTATGCGGATAGCGTGCCGAAACCGATGGTGCCGATCGGGTACCGGCCGATTCTCTGGCACCTGATGAAGTACTACTCCCATTTCGGGCATCGGGACTTTGTCCTGTGTCTCGGATATCGGGGAGACGCGATCAAGCACTATTTCCTCAATTACGAGGAGTACACGACGAACGACTTCGTCCTCACCAACGGTGGGCAAACCCGACGACTGTTGAGCCGCGACATCGAGGACTGGCGGATCACGTTCGTGGACACCGGGATCAAGGCCAACGTGGGCGAGCGCCTCGTGGCGGTGCGCGACCACCTGAAGGGCGAGGATGTTTTCCTGGCCAACTATGCGGACGGTTTGACCTCGCTTCACCTGCCCGATCAGGTGAGTCACTTCGAGAGCACCGACGCGGTCGCGAGCTTTCTCTCGGTAAAGCCCAACCTCAGCTACCATTTCGTCGAATCGGACAAGAGCGGATCGGTCACCAGCATACGTAACATCGCCGAATCAGGAATCCGGGTGAACGGCGGGTTCTTCGTCCTGCGCAACGAGATCTTCGACTTTATCGAGGCCGGAGAGGAGCTCGTGGTCGAACCGTTCCGCCGGCTGACGAAAGCTCGCCGGTTGATCGCCTATCCCTACGACGGCTTCTGGCAGGCAATGGACACGGCCAAGGACAAGGCGCGCATCGACGGGCTGCACGACGCAGGCAGCCCTCCGTGGCAGTTATGGACGAACGGACACGTGACCGCCAGATGATCCACCTTTCGCTCCCGGCGCTGTCCGACCGACCGCTCGACGTGCTTTGTCTCGGCGCCCATGCCGACGACATCGAAATCGGCTGCGGTGGCACCATCCTGACGTTGACGACAGTTCGTGAGGTGCGCGTGCGCTGGATCGTGTTCAGCGCGTCGGAAGAGCGAGCCGACGAAGCGGCCAGGAGTGCGGAACGATTCCTGTCGGCAGCCAGCGAGTCGACCGTGGAGATGCACTCGTTTCGCGACGGGTACCTGCCGCATGAGCGCGGCCCGGTGAAGGATGAGTTCGCGGCGCTCGCGGCTGACTACGCGCCTCATGGCGGGCCCGACATGATCTTCACGCACGACGAGGCTGACCTCCACCAGGACCACGCGTTAATCGGTGCGCTCACCCGCGAGTCCTTTCGCGATCACCTCGTCCTGGGATATGAAATCCCCAAGAAGGACGGCGGGCTGCACTCGCCCAACGTACTGATGCCCCTGTCCGAGGCAGCCGTACACGAGAAAGTCGGCCTGCTGATGGGCGGTTTTCCGTCGCAGCACGCGAAGCCGTGGTTCACGCCCGAGTTGTTCCTCGGATTGATGCGCCTGCGTGGCATGGAAGGCTGCGCGACGACCGGTTACGCCGAAGGCTTCCACGCCCGCAAGGTCGTGCTGGATGGGTGATCTCGTCCAGCGGCCTGCCGATCCCGTCGTCAGCGTCGGCGTGCCCGTGTTCAACGGTGCCCAGCACCTCGAGACCGCCTTACAATCCCTCGTCGAGCAGACGTATTCCGATCTCGAGATCATCATCAGCGACAACGCGTCCACCGACGGGACCGAGGCGATCGCGGCCCGGTTCGCCGCAGCAGACCCGCGCGTCCGGTACATCCGCCAACCACGAAACCTCGGAGCAGCAGCCAACTTCGCCCACTGCCTGTCGCTGGCGCGCGGTCGCTATTTCCGCTGGGCGGCCGCGGACGACGTCTCAGGAGCCACGTTTGTCGAGCGTTGTGTCGAGGTCTTGGAAGCAGATCCCGGCGTCGTGCTCGCATATCCGAAGACGCAGTTCATCGACGCCGGCGGCGAGGTGCTCGAGAATTATGAGGACCGCATGCACCTCGCCCAGGACCGGCCCAGTGATCGATTCAAGGCGCTCCTCGAAAAGCTGCGACGCTGCAACGTGATCTTCGGTCTGACGCGCACCGCTGCCTTGCGGACCTGCCGGCCACTCGGCGCGTACTCGGGCTCCGACGTGATCGTTCTCGGGGACCTCGCGCTGCGCGGGCGCTTTCACGAGGTACCGGAGGTCCTGTTCTCCCGGCGGTTCCACGACCACGCGGCGAGCGCCATGTCCGAATGGGCGAGAAGCCGCCACTTCCGGCCGGATGCGGAGCCGGGTCCAGAGTTGCACCGCTGGCGATTGATGTGCGAACACCTGAGATCTGTCAGCGGCGCGCCGATTCCGTTGAGTGAACGAGTGCGGGTCGCCGCCTTCGTCCTGCACCGCGGGGTCAGCGAGCGCGATCGGCTCGCCCGGGAACTCCGGCACGCCGGCCGTTACTACATGCGGCGGCGGGCACGGAGCCGCACGGCAGGTTAGCTCCCGGGCTGGTATCGAGGCCCCTCTCCAGTCAGCCCGCTCACTGGCCTTCCGACGCCGGTATCGTAAGACGTCCCCCGCCATATATTCGCTGCATGAGATTGAACCGTCGGAAGATCCAGCGAGTGGTGAAAGCAGTGCTCCTCGGGCTGGGCGTGGCGCTCGTGTTGGTCCAGTTCGTTCCCGTGGATCGAACGAATCCACCAGTCGAGACACGCGTCGACGCGCCCGCGGACGTCGTCGCGGTGCTCGAACGAGCCTGCTACGATTGCCATTCGAATGAAACCGTTTGGCCCGCCTACAGCCGTGTAGCGCCGGTTTCGTGGCTCGTGGCCTATGACGTTCACGAGGGACGCGAGGCCGTGAACTACTCCACGTGGGGTCGCTATTCCGCCGAGGATCGTGCCAAGTTTCGCAAAGAGACCTGGGAAGAAGTCGAAGAAGGGGAGATGCCGCTCAAGCTCTACCCCCTCCTCCACCCGGACGCGCGGTTGACCGACGCGGACCGCGAGCTTCTGCGGGCGTGGGCCGCTGGCGCGGAGGAATATGAAGACTCCGAACATGAGGACGAGTCGGAGCACTAGCTTCACACTCCATTGTCTTGATCCGGAGAGATAGATGAGCTGGTTCGCCATACTGGTGCTGGTCGGCTTCTCGATGGCGCTGCTGTTTCACGGCCGGGCGTACTGGGCCTGGGTGGCCCCGCTGGGGTTTGCGCTGGCCTGGTACCTGTATGAGACGATGTCGCTATCCACCGGACATCTGGCGGCCGCCGGCGGGTTCCTCCTCCTGGCAGTCGTCTTCGGCGTCCCCGGCGTGCGGCGGCTCGTCGTCACCCCGGTGATCATGCGCCTCATCGCCGGCATCCTGCCGCGCATAGGGGAGACCGAACGGATCGCGCTCGAGGCGGGGACCGTATGGTTTGACGGGGACCTGTTTTCCGGTGATCCCGATTGGGACAAGCTCCTCGCCTTCACTCCGCAGCCGCTCTCCCAGGCCGAGCGGGCATTCCTCGACGGACCGGTGGAAGAACTGTGTGGCATGGTGAACGAATGGGACGTCGTCCAGCGGGGCGACCTCCCACCTGAAGCGTGGGAGTTCATCAAGAGCAGCGGATTCCTCGGAATGATCATCCCGAGGAAGTACGGTGGACTCGAATTCTCCGCAGCGGCCCATTCGGCCGTCGTCACGAAGGTAGCGAGCCGCAGCGTCACGGCCGCAGTGACGGTGATGGTCCCGAACTCACTGGGCCCGGCGGAGCTGCTTCTGCACTACGGGACGGAAGAACAAAAGCAGCATTATCTGCCCCGGTTGGCGGTTGGCGAGGAGATACCGTGCTTCGCCCTCACGGGACCCGAGGCCGGAAGCGACGCGGCCGCCACCCAGTCCGTCGGTATCGTCATGCGCGGCACATACGACGGAGAAGAAGTCCTCGGCATGCGACTGACCTGGCGGAAGCGCTACATCACGCTTGGGCCGGTGGCGACAGTCATCGGCCTCGCGTTTCGGCTGCGGGATCCTGACGGTCTGCTCGGCGGCGAAGAAGACCTCGGAATCACATGCGCACTGATCCCGGCGGACCTGCCCGGAATCGACATCGGCGAACGTCACGATCCGATGGGCGTTCCGTTCCACAACGGCCCGAATTGCGGAAACGACGTGTTCGTGCCCCTGGAGTTCATCATCGGCGGACGGGAGCGGGCGGGGCAGGGCTGGCTGATGCTGATGGAGAGCCTGTCGGCGGGCCGTTCGATTTCGCTGCCCTCACTCGCCGTCGCGTCTGCCGAGCTGGCGACTCGCGTGGTCGGTGCGTATGCCACGGTGCGCGAGCAGTTCGATACGCCGATCGGCAGGTTCGAAGGGATCGAGGAGCCGCTCGCCCGGATCGGGGGTCTCAACTACATGATGAACGCGGCCCGCGTGCTGACGGCCGGAGCGGTGGACGCGGGTGAAAAACCCGCCGTCCTGTCGGCGATCGCCAAGGCCTACATGACCGAGTCCATGCGGACGGTGGTGAACAACGCGATGGACATCCGGGCGGGTGCCGCGATCTGTCGCGGGCCGCGGAATATTCTCGCGAACGCCTACCAGGCCGTACCGATCGGCATTACGGTCGAAGGCGCGAACATCCTCACCCGGTCGATGATCATCTACGGTCAGGGAGCGATTCGCAGCCATCCTTATGCGCAGGACGAAATCGAAGCGGTGGCCGCCGGTGACCTCGCCCGGTTCGACCGGGCGTTCTTCGGACACATGGGCCACATCTTCTCGAACAAGGTCCGGGCGCTGCTGCTCGG
>JARFPW010000132.1 GCA_029288095.1 Gemmatimonadota bacterium | reverse complement strand
CGTGTGGGCGCGCTTCAACGGGCTGGGCTTCTCGTCACTGGCGGCTGACGAGTACTACTTCGTCGGCGGCATCCGCCGGATCCTCGCCACCGGAGTTCCCGCCTTCGAATCGGGCGGCTACTACGTCCGAGGACTGCTGGTCCAGTACCTGACCGTGCCGGCCATGTGGCTGTCCGGGAGCGAGGAACTGGCCGTCCGGATCCCTTCTGCCTTGTTCGGTCTCGGCGCCGCATTCATGGCGTACCTGTACGGTCGCCGCACCATCGGCCGCCCCTGGGCTCTCGCACTCGCGGCGATGCTCCTGCTGTCCTCATGGGAAGTGGAGTTTTCCCGTTTCGGTCGGATGTACGCCGGACTTCAGTTCCTGACGCTCGCGTTTCTCGTCTCCCTGCACGATGTCATCGGCGGCACCAACGGGTGGCGTCGGTACCTGCCGATCGTGCTGTGTCTGCTGGCCGCCGCCACGCACTCGATGGCTGTCTTCCTGGTACCGCTGCTCTTCCTGCCCGTCCTGCTGCCCGGACGCCTCGATCGACTCGGTGGGAGGAAGCCGGCGATCGGCTACACGGTAGCGGCGGGACTGCCGGCCACCCTGGCGCTCGTCCAGCAGGTGGTCGACTTCCGGGCAATCGGCGTCCAAAACGCGATGCCGAACGGATTCAGCGTAGCGCGCGGCCCGGACATCGCGTTCCCCGCATTCCCGTTCTGGCACCTCGGCACTCCCGGTGCGAGCCTCGTGGCTTTCGGCGCCCTGTTGGGACTCGTCGGCCTGGTGTGCTGGCTGCTGTTCCGCCGAGGCCGGATTGACGGGGCTGCTGCGGTGGCGGCGTTGTGCCTGGCCTGCGCGGTGTCCCACTTCCTGCTGCTCGGCCTCCTCCTCGGTATGCTCCTGGTCGTACGCTATGGACTGCCAAAAGCGGCTCGCGAACATCGCACAGCCCTGAGACTGGGCATGGCTGCCGTCGTCGTGGCGGTCGGCTGGGTTGGATACGCCGGCTGGTTGACGTATGGAACCGGCTCGCGCGCGTGGATCGAAGCGGCTGGCGCACAACTGTTCAGCGAAGCGGTATTGCGAGCCTTCGTGTGGCCGGACCCGAGTCTCTCGGTACTGATCGCCTGGCTGCGCGAGCTGCCGGTGCTGACGTGGCTGTTCGCTGCCGCCCTTCTTATCCAGTTTCTGCTGAGAGCCCGCGATCCTCTGCCGGATGCCGTCCGCAATCCGGCATTCTTCGTCGGTTACATACTGCTTGTCCTGGGCCTGTTCACTCCCAACATCATCACGACTCGCTACACCTATTTCGCCTACCCGGTGGCATTGGCGATGCTCGTGTTGTCCGTGCGCGACGCGGTCAGTCTCCTCTCGGCCGACAGGTCCCGAATCCCGTTGTCGGCAGCAGTCGGGGTCCCGGCGGCGCTGGCCTTGTTCGCCGTCGGCGGCGACTTTCATCCGCGACATCTGGCCAGCGTCGCTTCGTACGAGTCCACGTACAGGACGGACGAGTTCCAGGCTCACGAGATCACCTGGTACGATCGGGACGACGACGCGCGAACGGCCGAGTTCGTGGCCGAGGCGAGCGACCCCGAGGATGTCGTGATCGTGGTGGAGACCCCTGCAATTTCGCACTATCTCACCCGCGAGCACGCCGTGTACCTGGATTGGCGCGGTCGGCGGTTCGCGAACGTGAGCCGGGAGAGGGGCACGCTCGACCTGTGGTCGAATCAGCGATTGCTGGGCACGCCGGATCAGCTCGTCGATCTGACGCGATGCGTGGAAGGGCCCGTGTGGATCATCGAGTCACGGGAAGGGCGTCAGTGGCTTGAACCGGTCGCCGTCTGGGGGGATCAACTTGGCGAAGTGGAAACAGTGTTCGTGAACCCGGACGGTTCGCAGGAAGTGCTCCGAGTAGAACTGACCCCTGATGCTCTCTGCTCCGGAGTCGGCGATGAGTAACACCCGTCCAGTGGTAGTGCAGGTCTGGTCGAGTTCGGCCAATCGGATTCGCGTGTTCGCGACGCTCGCCGAGACGTGGCGTGACCTCATCGAGTACCGGCATCTGCTATTCCAGCTCGCGCTTCGCGACGTGCGCATTCGTTACAAACAGGCGGTGATGGGATTCGCGTGGGCGATCTTCCTTCCCATCCTTATCGTGCTGTCGGGCATCGTCGTGCGCTACGCGATGAGCTACCTGTCGGGGACTACACTCGACACCGACATTATCGCGGGCCTCGCGATCAAGTCGATTCCGTGGGCGTTCTTCGTGGGCGCGATCCAGTTTTCGTCCGGTGTCCTGATCGCCAACCGGAACCTCGTTACCAAGATCTACTTTCCGCGTGAGGTCCTTCCGACGGCGTCGGTACTGGCGCAGTGCTTCGACAGTGCGATTGGCGGGTTGGCGGTCCTCGCGGTCCTGCCTCTTCTGGGCGTGAGCTACGGGTGGGCCGCGCTGTGGATATTCCCGCTTCTCGCGGCCCTGTTCCTGTTCACGCTGGGTTCGTCGCTACTCCTGAGCTCGGCCAACCTGTTCTTCCGCGACGTCAAGTACATCGTGCGCCTGCTCCTGACATTCGGGATCTTCTTCACGCCGGTGTTCTTCGAACCCGAGATGTTCGGCGGAACCGGTGCGCAGCTCATGATGCTGAACCCGCTTGCTCCCATACTCGAGGGGCTTCGGCTGGCCGTCGTCGAAGGCCATGATCTTTCGCAGACCCTCATGGTGACGGGCACGGGCGCGGACATCCTGGCATGGTCGCCGTGGTACCTCGTGTACGTGTTCGCGCTGGCCGTGTTTGGCACGGCCGCCGCGGCCGTGCTGTTCCACCGCCTCGAGTTCCTGTTCGCGGAGTACATCTGATGGCGACGCGAGGCAGCGGCACGGGCATCGTGGCCGACCAGGTCTGGAAGAAGTTTCACCGGGGCGAGGTTCATGACAGCCTGCGGGACCTGATTCCGGCCGTCGCGCGGCGGATGACCGGCCGGGCCGTGAAGCGGGATGAGCTGGGAAGCGACGATTTCTGGTCCGTACGGGACGTGTCCTTCCGCGTGGAGGCCGGCGAGGCTCTCGGCATCATCGGGCCCAACGGAGCCGGGAAGAGTACGACGCTGAGGATTCTCACCGGGATCATGCGGCCGGATCGCGGGTCGGTGCAGATCCGAGGCCGCCTGCGGGCGCTCATCGAAGTAGCCGCGGGGTTTCATCCCGACCTGACCGGGCGTGAGAACATCTTTCTCAACGGCGCGATCCTCGGCATGGCGACGGGTGAGGTGAGTCGGAAGCTCGACCGGATCGTTGATTTCTCGGGGGTCGAGGCATTCCTCGATACACCGGTCAAAAGGTACTCCTCCGGGATGATGGCGAGGCTCGGTTTTTCGGTCGCGGCCCACATGGATCCCCAGGTGCTCCTGGTGGACGAGATCCTCTCGGTCGGAGACATGGCTTTCCAGAAGAAGTGTTTCTCGTACATGGAGGGGCTGTCCGAGCAGGGAGTCGCGGTCGTGTTCGTGTCCCACAACATGTCGGCCATAGCCCGGCTGTGCCCGAACACGATGGTGCTGCACCAGGGGGCGGTTCGATTCCTCGGCTCCACCGATGAAGCACAGCAGGCCTACTATTCACTTCTCGACGAGAAGGCGGCTGACGCGCAGCAGGCCCCCGGTCCCTCCCTCGAGTCGTTCGAAATCCGTGACGCGGAAGGGGTGCCGAAGCGCGTGTTTCGCTCCGGCGAACGATGCACCGTGCGAACGAGCGTGCGGGTGGACCGGCGCTACCAGGAATTCTCACTCGGTCTGTCGCTGGCTATGCCCTCCGGCGACGAGTCGTTCCATACCACGTCGCGGCGGCTCAACGAACCCACCATAGATGCTCAAGCCGGCGACGTGATCGAACTGACCGCTGAGCTCACGCTGAACCTGGCCGGCGGATCGCAGACCGTGTGGGTGCAGTGCCACGACTACGCGGGCTCCCCGTCGGAGGTGCGACGAGTGGCCGCCATGGAGATCCACGTGCAGAAGTCACTGGACTTCGGTGGAATCGCCTACCTGGACCCGAGCGTCCAGTTGAGGAAGGCGGATTCCGGGGCCGGGGCGACCGACTAGGGCCGATGCGCGAACTGGTGAGAAGGCTCCTTCCCGATACCCTGAGGGTTGTTCTCCGTGGTTGTGTGGACACGGTCCGGGCACGGGCGCGGTGGGTGCAAATCAGGCTTCCCCTCCGCGCGTCGGAATCGCTGAAGCCTCGTCCGGGCGATGCGCTGCGGCTCGGCCTGCTCGCCACGCGCTTTCCGCCTGAGGTGGGGGGCGGCACGTACCGGCCCGCGTCGCTCGCGCGCTACGCGGGCAAGGGCGGACTGAACGTAACCGTCATCGCCGGACCCACCCGGCAGCGAGTCACCGCCGCAGGGGAATACCTCGCCGGCCACGTACCGAAGCAGGTTACGGTCCACAGGGCTGATCGCTCCGGTCTGCGGCCCTTCGATCGCCTCCTTCCGGCCCTGCAGGGTGGGTTCCTCGACCTGCTCGAGTTGTACACGGCAGGCGATCGGGCGCTTCAGGATCGGCGGCCGGACGTCATCCTCGCCACCGGGCCGCCGTTCAATACGTTCGTGGCAGCCGAACGGCTGTCAGACAGGTACGGCTGCCCGCTGATCCTGGACTATCGAGACGAATGGACGGAGTGTCCGTTCGATTTCGTGGAAACCGGACCGCTGGACCGCCCGTGGGAAAAACGCTGCCTGGCTTCCGCCGAACGGGTGATCTTCACCACGGAGAGCCAGCGGATCCACGCGCTCGACCGGTTTCCGCGGCTCGAAGCGGACCGCTGCGTCGTGCTGCCGAACGGCTGGGAACCCAATGATTGGGCGGGATTGGAGGCCTACGGCGCGACGACTGCTCAGACGAGTCCAGCCGTGATTTCGTTCGTCGGCAACCTCGGGGATCACACTCCCCCGGACGAGTTCCTGGACGAGTTGGAAGTGGTCCTGGAGCGGCGACCGGAGCTTCGTGAGGGGATCCGGTTTCGGTTCGTCGGTCAGGAGTCCCCGAGTTCAGCCGAGCGGCTTGCGGCGTTTTCGTTTCCGGAGATGATCGAGTCCGTCGAGCAGGTGCCGAAGGCGGAGGCCTCCCGCATGATGCGCGAGAGCGCCGCTCTGTTGCTGCTCAATGGCCGTCGCCTGCACCGCTACATTCCCGGAAAGCTCTATGAATACCTGGCTGCCGGTCCGCCCGTCATCGTTCACGGGTCCGGTGGCGAGGTGGGCGCGCTGGTCGAGCGCCTGGAGGCTGGATGCGTACTGGCGAGCGGTGACCATGAAGCGCTGACCGAGGCGCTGGTTCGAACTCGTGACGGCTCCTGGCCGACGTTCCCTGACCGCTCGGCCTGGCTCGCCGAACACACACGCGAGGCCATCGCCCAGCGCACCGTAGAGCTGGTCCGCGCCGTGGCGGAGGGCGGATAATGGCTGAGAATACGGGCAGCGGTGGGCCGATCTTCGTCCTGGGCATGCTCCAGCGCAGCGGAACGAACTTCCTCCGTGATCTGCTCGCCGCGCACCCGCACTGCCAGGGTTCGGATAGCCTGGCGGAGGATCACCTGGTGCATCACGCGGAGCTGCTCGCACAATACTCCGGATGGGTCGGCAGCCATTGGGCGAATCACGCGGATCCCGAAGAGGTGGACCGCCTGGAGGCCGACCTGCTTCAGTCCATTGGACGAGGGCTGCGTGAGTTCATCGCACGGTCAGTCGGCGGGGTCCGCCCGGTTCTCAAGACACCCAGCGTCCGCAACGTGGACCTGTTCTTCCGCCTGTTCGATGACGCATCTCTTCTGATCCTGGTACGCGACGGGCGATCGATGGTCGAGTCGGGCATGCGGAGCTTCGGCTGGGACTTCGAAGAAGCTACCCGCAACTGGGCGACGGCGGCGGACCGGATCGCCGCGTTCCGGACGGCCATGGGTGACCGGACCCGAGGCTGGAGGATCGTGCGATACGAAGATCTGCTGACAGATTCCAACGAGCTCCGGGATATCCTCGCTGCCGTGAGCCTGGACGCGGACTTGTATGACTTCGAGTCGGTGCAGAGAATTCCGGTGAAGGGATCCTCTTCCTACAAGCGCACGGGAGGTGACGTCCATTGGCAGCCGGTAGAGCCTGGCGCCGACTTCCAGCCCCTCAACCGGTGGGCGGACTGGAGCGAGTCACAACACGCGCGCTTCAATTGGCTGGCCGGCGATCAGATGAAGGCCCTGGGCTACGAACTCGTCGAGTCCGCCGCCGGTGGATCGAGGCCGATGTGGAATCGGTACCGCGACGGATCGTGGTTCGCGCGTCGCGTGCGTAAACGGTTGCTCGCCCGGGTACGCCGATGAGTGCCGACGTGGTCAACGCGAAAGCCCGCGTAACGGTCATCATCCCGAGCTACAACCTCGCGGACTACCTGCCGGCCGCGATCGACAGCGTGTGCGCCCAGACGCTCCCCCCGCTCGAGGTGATCGTCATCGATGACGGTTCGACGGACGGGTCCTGGGAACTGGCAGAGGCCTACGGTCCGCCGGTTCAGGTCGTGCGGCAGGCGAACGCGGGTGTGTCGGCCGCCAGAAACCACGGCATCGATCTCGCCGCTGGCGACTGGATCGCCTTCCTCGATGCGGATGACATCTGGGAACCGACCAAACTCGAGCGACAGATGGCTGCCGTTGCGGACCAGCCCGAGGTGGTCTGTGTGTTCACGGACTTCTACACGTTCGGCGAGGGTAGGGAGAACCAGGTGGAGCTCCGGCCGGACCACACCATGGTGCCCGATTTCCGCGCCCGGATGCTCTGCGAGTACAGTCTGCTCCCGTCGGCGGCGGTTGTCCGGGCGGAGTCGATCTCAGGGCTACGCTTTCAGGTCGGTGTTACGGACAGCGAAGACATGCTGTTCTTCCTGGAGCTGCGCGAGTGCGGACCGTTCGCCCATGTGGCGGAACCCCTGCTCGGATATCGGATCGTCTCTACCAGCGCTGTGCGACGAGCCGGCCATGAGCTCCGGTCCGTCGGCACGCGTTTCGGCTACCTGCAGGAATACGCTGATCGGTTTACCGAGGAGGAGAGGCTGGCCGTCCGGCGACACCTGGCGCTGAACCTTCTGCGCGGACACGACAGGGCGCTGTGGAGGGACCGCGATCCAGCAATGGTCCGCGCCTACCGAGAGCTGTTCTTCAGGGTCCGTCCGCCCGACCTCGAAATACCGGAGAACTTCTCCCAGCGCCTCTACCCACGCTGGATGTACCGCGTCCGCGACGCCCTGGCTTCACTCAAGAAGCGGTAGCTGCCTCGTCAGTCTCCGCAGCGGCGTAGCCCCATCCCGAAGCCGGCCGCCGGCCCAGTAGTTCGAACAGCCGTTCGTTGGCCGGCTCATACAGAGCATACAGCTCTTGCTTCGCCGACTGACTCAACCGCGGGTAATACTCGCGAAACCGCCAGTTCTGCGTATCCGTCCACCGGGAGAGCATCGGAGCGTAGTGATCGACGGTGAGGCAGACTCGGGAGCGGCGCGGCCGGTTCGGACGCCGTTCGACGTCCTCGACCGAAATTTCTCTGCGGATACGCAGAAAATCGCACACACGATTGAGTCCGGTCTCGGGGGACGCGACGATCTCGTCTTCATAGAACAGCGCCAGCACGGACTCCTCGCCGTACAGCTCGAGAAACGGCGTCAGCTGCCGCGCGTACATCCCCATCTCGATCACCGGCCACGGAAGACGGCGACGCTTCCTTCCCAGCAGCAAAGCGTCAACGGAATGCAGTGGCGAAATGTGATGCTTGTTCACCAGGTGGTTGATGGCGGAGAGAGCCCGCGCGACCGGATCACGGAAGACGACGATGAGCTGCGTCTCCGGCAACATGTCGTGGATCCGACGCGCGCCCTCCGGGATATCGGCACGT
>JARFPW010000131.1 GCA_029288095.1 Gemmatimonadota bacterium | reverse complement strand
GAATGCGCTCAGGATCGAGCGCGGCGGGCGTTTCTGCCGACGCGCGGCTCGTCGTCCATTCGAGATACCGGCTGGAATGCCACCGGATGTCCCGCACCACAGTATCCGTGGCGGCGAGCAGGCCCTGCGTATACCGGCCGTCGTACAGCGGAAAGCGCTCCAGCAACAGGGACATATCACTGCCGCCTTCTCCGAGCGCCGCCATGACCACGTCGCGAATGACCTGGTGTCTGCGCAGCGTCGCCTCGCGCTCGTCGAGCACGCGAAACGATGGATCAATGCCGAGCCGGAGGGCATGGTCCCGCAGCAAACGCGCACAGAAGCCGTGGATTGTTCCGACGGCCGCATTGTCGAGTTCCCAGCGCAGTTCGTCGCTCTGGCCGGATTTCTCTATGCCTTCGCGGAGCTTCTGCTTGAGTTCGCACGCCGCCTTCTCGGTGAAGGTGATAGCTGCGACTTCATCGAGCCGGCAGGGATCGGTACACGCCGGAATGGGCTGGCCGTCAGCGCGCGGGCCGATGTCCAGACCGAGGGTCCAGAGGATCTTGCCTACAACGGTGGTGGTCTTGCCCGTTCCGGCACTCGCAGCCAGCAGGCCGGGCCGGGTGGACGTCAGCACGGCCGCCTGCTCGGAAGTCCACCCGTGCCCGTCAGCCACCGGGCACCTCGTACGTGGAATCACTTTCGAACCGGGATCCGGCCCCGAGGACTCGATCGGAACGAGTGATCTCTCGTCCTGGCTGCCAATCCGCAATATCACCGGATGACAGCGCCTGCACCGGTTCGAACAGGCCCGCGCACACCCTGCCGGGAATCGAGAAGGCGTATCGAAGTACTCCCTCGACCTGGGCGCCTGGGAGGCCCGACTGCGAGCCGCGACCCGGATCCTTCACGGAGAGAAACAAGCCCTGATCGGCCGGCGCACCGCCCGCGTGTTCCCAGGCGCGCATGTACAGCGCGGACTGGAGCAGCGCCCCGTCCTCGTATCCCTTGCGGGCCGGGACCTGCCCGGACTTGTAATCGACAATACGAGCCGTACCGCCGGGGAGCAGATCAACTCTGTCGATGCGTCCCGCGAGCAGCAGCTCTGCCGGTCTACCGCTCACGTCGACACCCGACAGCTTGAGCGGATCGGACCCATCCATACCGAACACGTGCTCCACGGCGATCGGACGAATTCCCTTCTTGCCAAGTGTTCGAACGTCCCACGCCACGAACCTCCGGATCCTTTCGCGCAGATGTTCGCGTTTGAGCGTCCAGATCGCAGGCAGGCCGAGCCATAGTTCGGCCTCTCGTTCCACCGCGGCGAACACGGTGTCACACACTTCGTCGACGAGCCCTTCGGCGTCCGCGAATTCCTCCGGGCTGGCCTGCAGCAATGCTCGATGCAACGATTCCAGCACGGCGTGGACGACGCTGCCCGATGCCAGCGGAGTCGTCTCCTCTTCGGCTTCGGCACGATCTTCGATACGCAACACCCGACGCAGCAGGAAATCGAACGGACGCACGGAATACTGCTGCAGCTGACCGGCCGACCATACGTGGTCGGGACCAAAGCGCTCGGCCAGGTGGTCCAGTACTTCCGGGTCCCGCAGCCAACCGGCGTACGCGTGGGCGCGCTCGGAGGCGGGCCAGTCGCGCCCGAGGAGCGGGGCGGGTGGGAGTCCAAGTTGCTGCTCGATCGACGGAACATCGTCCATGCGACCGCTGCGCAACTCCTCGGCGAACGCCGCGATCACGGCGTGCTGCACGGAATGACGGTCGGCCACCTCCGCTGCCGAGTCGTCGTCACCGCGGCGCAGCCTCGCAATCCGCAGCACGTCGTGAGCCCGCTGCTCGGCCAGGCTGATCGCCTCCAGGTCCGCGCTACCCGCCAGAGTCCTGGGAAGTGCTGTCGTTGCATCGTGGTCGGGAACCATCAGCGAGGGAAGCAACGGCACACCGCCGACGGTTGCCGTTCGATAGGTCACGGTCACCGCGGGTCCAGCCGTCACCGATCGCCACAGCGCCCGTTCGCGCCGCAAGTTCAGCGATCGGTCTTCCAGGGGCAGTCCTTGCCGGCCCAACTCAGCCCGCTCGCGATCGGAGAAGATTCCGCCACCGGGCGCCGCCCTCGGAAACTCCCCATCGTTCGCGTGCACTACGAACAGGTGCGGGAATGGCGTCAGAGCCGCTTCGTGGGCCTCCAGGATCTGCACGCCTTCTTGCATGGGTGTAGTCAGAGCAAGTTCGTTGGCCTCGAGCAGGCGGCGAAGACGGTCATGCCATTCTGCAGCGCCGAACTTCGACCGGCCCCGGACGAGTCCCTTCCACTCGCTCAGCAACGAGTCGACCAGGGTCACGGCCCGCTGGTCCAGCCGGACGACGTCATACCGGTCGCCGACTACACGGCACACCCGACGCCGAAATCCGAATCCGTCGCCCGCCGTCATTTCCCGCGTGAAGTCGATCCATTCGGTTTCGGTGCGCCAGTCCGCCATCGGCCGCACTGCCTCCTCCAGCGATTCGAGCCGTCGTCGGGTAGCCTCGACCCTGTCCACGGTCAGGCCGCGATTCCGCAATTGGCGGCGGGCCCGGTCGTTCAGTTTGTCGGCGGACAGGCGAGCGATCGTCTCCGCGGACGCACGCCATGACGGCAGCCCTCGAATGCGCTGCTGGGAGGCCAGGAAATCAAGCACCGCGGGATCGAGTGGATCGCCGAAATACGGGGTCATCGTGACGGAACGAACTCCCCGATAGTCCCAGTCTTCCGCCTGCGCCCGGAACAGATCCAGCAGGGCCCGCAGCGCAGGCACCTCGGCCAGAGTGGAACGCAAACGAGCCGTGGCCGGAACTCCGCAATCACTGAGTGCCTGATAGACCCTCCGGGTGTCCTCGCGGCCGGAACGTGCCACCACCGCGATGTCCCTCGGGCGGCTCCCGCCCTCGACCAGCAGCTTTTTCACGCAGCGCGCCACGTGTCTGGCCTCGCGAATCGCGTCGGGAACCGGCTGAACCAGCGGCGCTTCGGCGAACCCGTCTTCGACGTCGACGATCTCGCTCGTCAGGGACTCCCACTCGGATGACTCGGGTTCCCTGACCAGGTACACGGTGACTTCCACACCCTGTTGTTCCGCGAGGGCTTCGAACAGCCGACGTCGCTGTCGGAGTGACGTGATTCCGTAGACGTGGAGACTCCGCGCACCCCGGACCGCCGCGGCGAGCGCCCCTCGTTCCACCCGCTCAGCCGCCAGGGCGTGGATCTGACGGGCGTCGAACAGTCCCTCGGTGACGAGAGATTCACGAAACGCGGCGTAGGTGTCCGCCACCCAACGATTGCGTCGCCGGGCGAAGTCTTCCGTCTCTACTGCGGTTAGCGCTGCCCTCAATTCCCGTGGCTCGACTCCTTCCGAGAGCAGGTCTCCGAACAGCGTATCCAGCATGTGTGAGCGTGCAGGACCGCTCTCCGCCACCTGGCCTCGCATGCCAAGGCTCTCGCCGTGCTCACGCGCCAGCCGTGCAACCAGCAGCCGCCCGGTGAGAATCCCGATCGGCCGCTCCGTGATCCCGAACAGTTGCCGCAGTTCGGACAGAAAGTGAACCGGAGGATCGAACCAGCCGGGAAGCCCGGCGGAGGCGGCAGCTTCCAGGGTTGCATCCCGTTGGGTGCGGTGCGCGACCCAGAGCCGGGAGGCGTGGGCCGCCGGACCGGTATGCTCACCCAACGAGAGCAGGAAGCTCTCGAGACAGGTATCCCAGAGAGCGCTACTCGTGCCAGCGCGAACGATACGGAGCGGCATGGCGCACAGTATAGGAGTCGCGTCCGACACCGACAGACCCGACGGGTTGAGCGGACCGCGATCCCGTGCGAGGTTGGGAGCGAATCGTGATCATCGCCGGGCACGGGCGACACAACTTCGGAGGGTGGATGGACAAGCAGGTGAATCCGCCGGGAACCTTCAGTTGGGTGGAACTGGGATCGAGCGACGCCGGGGCGGCGCGGACGTTCTACACGCAGCTGTTCGGCTGGTCGGTGGATGAGACTCCTATGGGAGACGGCCCTCCGTACGTTCGATTCCGGCTCGACGGACTGGACGTGGCCGCGATGTATCAGGTCGATCCCAGTCAACCAAACGCGGTGCCTGACAACTGGGGAGCATACGTCTCGGTCGACGATGTAGACGCGGCAGTCGCCCGGGCAGAGGAATTGGGAGGGACGATCATCGTTCCGCCGTTCGACGTCATGACCGCCGGCCGCATGGCGGTGTTGCGGGACCCGCGGGGTGCGGCCTTCAGCCTCTGGCAGGCCGGCGACCACTGCGGCGTGATGGTGAAGGGCGAGCCGGGGTCCATGTGCTGGTGCGAGCTCCTAACCGACGAACCGGCCAGGGCACGGGGATTCTACGAGGAGCTGTTCGGCTGGGAAGCGATGACCATGGACATGCCGATCGGGCCGTACACGTCGTTCCTCCGCGGCGGCGCGCCGGAGTGCGGCATGGTGAAATTGCAGGCGGAGTGGGGAGACGTTTCGCCGCACTGGGTGGTGTACTTCGCGGTGGCCGATTGTGACGAGGCCGCTCGTCGGGGAACCGAGTTGGGAGCCGACCTCATCGTGCCGCCGATGGACGTACCCGATGTCGGCCGGTTCGCCTGGCTTCGGGATCCGATGGGCGCGGTGTTTGGAGTTATTCGAGAGATCTCTGCGGCTGGCTGAGACGGCCGGCGGCTGCGGCTACCCGCTCCCGCAGCTCCGGTGGTGACTCGATGATCGCGTCTCCACCGCAGCCGAGCACATGCCGGACGGCCCAATCGGGCTCGGCCACCGAGTGGCGTACCGAGACGGACCCGTCCGAACGTGTCTGCGCCTCGGGATGGCCGGAGATTCGCCCGGCGGCGTTCCCTCGATAGTTGATCACCACCGGTACTGCATCGTCGGATCGAAACACATTACCGTCACGGACGTAGTCCTCCACCCTGAAACCGGAGGGGACGGGGAATGAGCGCCCGGTAGTCCGCAGATCGACGATCCGGTCGATCCGAAACACCCGCACGCCCTTCCTGACGCCGCAGTAGCCGATGACGTACCAGTGCCCTCCAGCCACGACGATTCCGTATGGATCCAGTGTCCGTTCGGTCGGCGAGGCCCGGTCAGCCGTCACGTAAACGATCTCACATCGCACGCGCTCCGCCGTCGCCTGCCGCAGCGTCGCCAGGGTCGGGTCGGCGGACTCTCCAGCTTCCTCGAGCGAAAACCGATCCGCCAGGTCGTCGACCGGGACGGTTGCCAGGTTCGCGGCGATGCGATGGGCGATCGAGATCACACGATCTCTCTCGTCACCCTCGAGTCCAGCCGCGTATCTGCGCAGGGCCAGGTGTGTGGCCAGGGCCTCTCGAGGCGCGAGTCGGCGGGGTCGCTTGAACTTCCCCCCGGACCATACGCGGATGGTGTCCGCCTCGAGTTCCACACGGAGATCCTCCGCACCGCCGGCCGGGTGGTAGAACTCACGGGCCGACAGATCTCGAATGTCGGCCATCACCGTCTCTTCATCGACGTCGAGGCGTCGAGCCGCCTCAGAAAGAGCGAGCCCCTCTTCTCCGGCGGCTGCCGGCAGCAAGTACAACAGCCTGGACAGCTGTGCGATCGCGGAAGCCGGCTTATCGATCATCTTCCGGCTTCCCGGAGTGCGATTCGTGAATGGCCTCGGCCTTTGTGCGCAGCCGTGACGCGACCTCGGGCGGGTCCAGAATCACGGCCCGACCGTCGAGGCTCAGAATCCAATCGATCAGGGGTTCGACGCGCCGGACATCGAATACACGCACGGTCGAGCCCTGGGACCCGTCCCCTTCCAAGCGACCAAGCCGGTTGCGCTCCGCCCACATCGAGAGTGGCTCGGAAAACTCCACTCGCACCGGACCCGCCTCATCCTCGAGGCCCCACTGCCAGGCCTGGCGATCTCGATACGGCTCCAGGGAGAACCCATCGGGGATTTCGTAGTCCGCTGTTCCGGGGCGCTTGCGATTGACGGTCGGTTTCTGCATACGGTCGACCCGAAACACGCGGATATCGTCGCGAAGTTCATCGTGCCCGACGAGGTACCAGGCTCCCATCTCGAACATGACGCCGTAGGGGTCGACATCGCGCCTTTCGTGCCGCTCTCCCGATGCCGACCGGTAAGAAAACGAAACCTGCTTGCGCCTCAACAGGGCGTCGGACAGCAGGTGCAGGCTGTCCCGGAGATCAGGGTGATCCGCCCTGGACAGTCGAAGCACGGGTGCCTGGTCGTCGACGGTGTCGAGGTCAAACGAGAGCTTCCGCAGCGCCGAGCGTGTGTCTGCCGCAAACGGCGAGTCGGGGATAGCAAGCGCCGCCCGCAACGCGTCGAGCGTCAGGTCGAGGTCCTCGGGGGCTACTTCGAAACGATCCCCCCGACTGCGGCCAGGAGGATGATCCTGATCCCCGGCGCCCACATCGGGCAGATAGAAGTCCACGGACCTGAGCCGGTACCCCTCGGCTGGCTCGCTTCCGTAGGCCACGGAGAACTGCTCGGTTTCGATCGGGATCCCGGCGGACCGCAGTTCGTCCTTGTCGCGCTCGAACATCCGGCGGACCGAATCGACGCTCGTCTCGGAGCCGTCCCCTTTCGACGTGCAGTACGCCGGAACCGCTCCGAATATCTCATCCACCGTAGCGGGAGTGCGGCGTCCCAAGAGAAACGCGAGTAGATCGAGCCACCGCTGCGTCTTGGTGATTCTATCCGGCGTCACGGGCGCGGCGCCTCAGCGATACCCGGCTTCGGCAAACGTGTCGCACGCCTCGAGGTCACCGGATTGCAGGCCCGCACGTAACCAGCGAGCGCGTTGCGCGGATGATCCGTGCGTGAACGACTCGGGAGATGCCGCGCGCCCGGCATTCTTGAGCAGACGGTCGTCTCCGATCGCCGCCGCGGTACGCAGACCTTCTTCGACGTCACCCGGCTCCAGGACAGTCCCACCTCCAAGAGCATTGGCTCGGTTGGCCCACAGGCCGGCATAGCAATCGGCCTGCAGCTCGAGAAGCACGGACAGTTCGTTTCGTTGCGACGGTGACCTCTTTTGGGCCTCGCGCACCGCCGACGACGTTCCGAGGAGGTTCTGCACGTGATGGCCCACCTCGTGTGCGATCACGTAGGCCCCGGCGAAGTCGAACTCAGCCGGTGACACACCTGCCATACGGCCAAGATCACGGAAGAACCCGAGGTCGATGTAGACCTGCTGGTCGGGCGGACAGTAGAACGGCCCGGTAGCGGCCGAGTTCAGACCGCACGCCGAACGGACGGCATCTGTGAACAAGACGAGTGTCGGGCGTTGGTATGACCGACCGACCTGCTGGAAGACCCCGTCCCACACGTCCTCGGTCATCCCCAGCACTGCCGTGGTGAATTCCGCCAGCT
>JARFPW010000368.1 GCA_029288095.1 Gemmatimonadota bacterium | reverse complement strand
TCCCAGAAGACGTGCGGCCTCGACCCACGGGTGGTGGTTCGCGATCGCCGTCGTGCGAGCGCTGTCATCCGGATCGCCCAGACGCCCTTCACCGTCGCACATGATCAGCAGGCTCTTTACGCCCTCGGACTCGCAGCGGTCCTTCAACGTGAGCAGGTAGCCCTGGTTGCGGACTTCTTCTTTGAAGAAGACGTTCACGTACTCCACCGCATCGATCCCGAACTCGCGCCGCGCCACGCGCGGGAAGTCCAGGTTCGCCAGCTTGCCTGCCTCGAGCGCCAGGTGGAGCGACCACTGCGCGAGGGAGATCCCGAACAGCGGCTGGGCATCGACTTGATCGTGTGCGCCGGCGTCCACCGAGGGTCGGGCAGACAGCTTCCCATCGAGCGACGACCGGCCGACCCGGCTCAGCACGAGACCAGCCGCGCCCCCTGACATGTGCCGAACGAAGCGGCGACGATCAAGCGCGGTACGGTTCGGGCTTTGAGCGCCCATCGAATCTCCTTGCCGGGGGCTGTTCCGGCCGCGAGAATCCTGTACGGTACCCAACAGTGCCCGGAAACTACTGCCTCACGCGCTCAGACACAGCGACCGATTTCGATGGAGTCTCGACCGATGCTGATGGTTCCTCAGACAACCCCGGATCCTGGTTGGCTCGCAGCCGCTCGCTCGTGGCTCGTCGCCCGCCCGGCGCTCGAAACGGCCGCTGGAATCGTGGCCCTGCTGGCCGTGGCATGGTTCGCGAACTTCGTGGCTCGTCGCTACCTGCTTCGACTCGTCGAACGCCTCACGGCCAAATCCGCCATCGACTGGGACAACGTGGTGGCGCACCACGGAGTGTTCCGGCGTTTGGCGCAGCTGATTCCGCTGGCGATCGTCTACTACGGGATCAACCTCGTTCCCAACGTCTCGCCAGGTGTCTACATCACCATCGAGATAGTTGCCATGGTCCTGATGGTGTGGACCGTGATGCGCTCGGCGGACGGCCTTCTGAACGCGGTCGGCCAGATCTACGATGGGCTCCCGATGGCGAAGGATCGACCCATCCGGGGGTTTCTGCAGCTATTCAAGATCTTCATGTACGTGCTGGGCTCGATCCTGATCGTGGCCATCGCCATCGGCCAGTCGCCGCTCGTGTTGCTTGGCGGCTTCGGAGCCATGACCGCCGTCCTCATACTGGTTTTTAAGGACACGATCCTCTCGGTGGTGGCTAGCATCCAGATCGCCAGCAATGACATGATTCGGATTGGCGACTGGGTCGAGATGCCCAAGTACGGCGCCGACGGCGACGTGATCGAGATCGCGCTTCACACGGTGAAGATCCAGAACTGGGACAAGACGGTCACCACCATCCCGACGCACGCGTTCAGCAGCGACTGGTTCCGGAACTGGCGATTCATGTCCGAGTCGGGGGGACGCCGGATCAAGCGAGATCTGTTCCTGGACCAGGGCACGATCCGCTTCCTCACGGCCGAAGAGGCCGACCGGTTCAAGCGATTCGACCTGCTTCGCGACTACATCGGGAGCAAGGAGGCCGAGCTGGCCGAGGCCAATCGGCCCATCGAGGAGGCGCACGAGGATCCGGTCAACGCGCGACGGCTCACGAACGTCGGTACTTTCCGGGCCTACGTGTTCAATTACCTGAAGAGCGATCCGCGAATCAACCAGGACATGACGCTGCTCGTGAGACAGCGTGAGCCCACCCCGGACGGGCTTCCCATTCAGATCTACTGCTTCACCGCCACGACGAAGTGGGGCGAGTACGAGGGGATCCAGTCGGACATCTTCGATCACATTCTGGCGATCGTCCCGGAGTTCGGACTCAGGGTATTCCAGCACCCATCCGGCCAGGACGTGCGGGAAGTGAGGCTCGGCCTTGAAACGCCGGCGGCCTCCGGCACGTAGGTTCCGGTCCTGACGCACGGCTACTTACACACGGCGGATACAGATGAACGAGAGCTACGTACCCCGGAAGCGCGCCGTGGCGACACCCACGTTTCCCGAGTACAAGAGCCGGTGGAAGCTGGCTCGCGACCTGGGCGTGTTCGAGCTCAAGCTGGCGCTGGATGGTTTGAAGGACATCGTGCTCGCCCCCCTGGCCCTGGCAGCCGTCGTGGCGGACATGGTATTACCCGCCGAGAGCCGGGGCATGTTTCTCCGGGCCGTGATCGGGATCGGCGAACGTTTCGAGTCATGGCTCAACCTGTACGGCCTGAAGCGGCGTGCGGCGACGCAGACGATCCTCGATGAAGGGGGATCGGACCTGATCGTCGATGACCTGGAGAGCAGGACGCTCGCCCTGCACCGGGGGATCAAGGGCAGGAAGAAGGGCAGGTCTCAGGACTGAGCGGCACGGTCAATCCAACCCCGTCCGCGCCGCGATCCAGTCGGCGATCAGCTCCATGGCGGCAGGCGCCATGGTCTCCTCGATCTGCACGTACTCGGTGGGTGAACCGGTATCCGCCGTCTGGAACAGGTGATTGAGACCCTCGAGCTCCCTCACCGTGAAATCGGGATTGCCACCCTCGCGCAGTGCCTCCTCCGCCGGACCCAGGTTCTCGACCGGCGGGACCTGAGTATCGTTCTCACCGTTGAGCGCCAGTGCCGGAACATCGAGCGCACGCAGGGCCGGCAGTGGATCGTAG
>JARFPW010000355.1 GCA_029288095.1 Gemmatimonadota bacterium | reverse complement strand
GGCCACTGCTCGGGATAACGGGGCCTCGGGCGTGTCATTCTTCGAGTCTGGGGGCGTGACCGATGCCCACCTTGAGGCACTGGCTGCTGTCCTGACCTGAGCGTTCAGCACCTCCTTCCTTTCCCGCGCCCGGTCAACGATGTTGGCCCCATGCTGAATGCTGCTGTTGTCGCCGCGCCGGGCGAGCTCCCATTCTTGAGCGAGATGATCGCGCTGTTTGCCGCCAGTGCGGTCCTGGCCTGGGTGTGTCAGCGCCTCAAGATCGTGCCAATCGTCGGGTTCCTGGTGGCTGGGGTGCTCATCGGCCCGTTCGGGCTGGGGGTCGTGCAGGACCAGGCGCTCGTGAACGCCACGGCGGAAATCGGCGTGATCCTCCTGCTGTTCACGATCGGTGTGGAGTTCAGCCTCCAGAAACTGGCGAGCATCCGCCGCTTCATCGTCCTGGGCGGCGGCCTCCAGGTCGCAGCCACTGTCGCGCTGGTCTCACTCGTACTTCTTGCATTCGGCGTGGACTGGAAAGCCGGCGTCTATACGGGTTGTCTCGTGGCCCTGTCGAGCACGGCGATCGTCCTCAAGCTGCTGTCGGACCGGGGTCAGATGGACAGTCCGGCCGGCCGGATCTCTCTCGGCATCCTGATTCTCCAGGACCTTTCGATCGTGGTCATGGTCCTGCTGGTCCCGCTCCTTGGCGTGGGGGAGGCCTCGGCCGGGTCCGTCGCCCTGGCGTTGCTCGAGGCCGTCGCGATCATCGCCCTGGTGCTCGTTCTCGGCAGCCGGCTCGTTCCCCGCGCCCTGGACTGGATCGCGCGTGAGCGGAGCCAGGAGCTGTTCCTGCTTGCCGTGGTGACGATCTGTTTCGGGATCGCCTGGATCCTGGCCATTGGCGGCGTGAGTCTCGCGCTGGGCGCCTTCCTGGCGGGCCTGGTCGTGAGCGGAAGTCGGTTCAGAGAGCACGCCCTGGGCGACATCCTTCCGCTGCGCACGCTCTTTACCGCCGTGTTCTTCGCATCGGTAGGGATGCTGCTCGACCTGAGGTTTGTCTTCGAGCAACCGCTGCTGATCCTGTCTGTAGCGGCTGGTGTCGCGGTGTTGAAGATGGGGATCACTTCACTTGCGGTGCTGACCCTGCGCTACCCGCTTCGCATGGCGGTATCCGTCGGGATCGGACTGGCCCAGATCGGAGAGTTCTCGCTGGTGCTGGAACAGACAGGCCGTGCTGCGGGCCTCTCGCCCCTCGGCCTGGGCGACCCGGGCCATCAACTGTTCCTGGCTGTGGCGGTGGTGCTGATGACGGCGACGCCGTTCCTCGTGAGCTGGGAGGGCCGGCTTGCCCGGGGCGATTCTCAGCGCGGAGCAGGCGCGGACCTCACCGCAGTGGATGGGCCGAAGGACCTCGTCCTGATCGGCGGCTACGGATTGGCTGGACGGGAGCTCGAGAAGGCGTGTATCGACGCGGGCATCTCGTATCGGATCGTGGACCTCAACCCGGTGTCGGTATCAGCTGCCCAGGCGCTTGGTGTTCCCATCGAGCTGGGAGACATTGGACGCCGCGCCGTTCTCGAGAAGGCGGGCCTACATCGCGCGCGCTGCCTCGCGCTCACCGTGAACGACAAGACGGCGGCGACCCGGGCCGCTACGACAGCGAAGCTTCTTCGTCCCGACCTCCGGGTGATCGTGCGGGTGCACTACGCCACCGAAGAGAGCGCGATGCGCGATGCCGGGGCGGACGAAGTCGTCGTGGAGGAACGAGAGGCGACCGAGCGCATCAAGCAGCTGATCTGCACCTGAGGGGTCCCCATCAGGCCGCGGCTCGCTCGATCATCGCCCGAAGCTCGGCAACGTAGATGGCTCGTGGTGCGAGCCAGTCGACGGAAGGTCCGTAACCTGGGTCCAGCACGCACCGGACCAGTCGCGGCAGAAGGTAACTGGGTCGGATTTCAGGAGGCCTCCTCCCGGACAGGTAGACCAGCGCCTGCCGGGCGTATGCGCGGTGGTACTTGGAGCCACCGCCCGGCAATGAACTGTGCGTCTCGAACGGGAAGTGCGCGTACTGAGGATACCCACGCTTGATCGTAGCCGTATGGAGATCCTCACCGGGTTGCATGATCACTTCGGGCGCCAGGCCGGTAAGCAAGTCGAACAGGTCTTTGTCCAGGTAGGGCGTCCACACGCGAGTCCGCCGAAAAATGCCGAATATCACTGGACCCAGGTACCGACGTGTCCGGTTCCAAAACCAGAACGAAAGCAAAGGATTCGGAGCGGCGGCATGCTTGGCTAACTCTTGGATGAGACGTTCAAGTGCCTGTTCTCGGGCGAATACCCGGCGAGCGTCGTCGGTCAGCATGTTCCGAATCAAGACGTCATGCTGATCGAACATGGAGGCAGCGATCTCGGCCAGTCGCCCCGCCCGATATGTGGCCAGGTCTCCAGGTATCTGGCGGAGGTTGGGTCTCGAGAGCATGTCGCCGGCGACGCCGTCATACGAGCAGCCAGGCTGACGCGCGAGAAATTCCGCAACCGGCAGGAACCAGGCATGGCTCACCGGCGTGAGGTAGCTCGTGAGTTGATTTTTTTCTATCTCGGCTGCCAATCGGCGTCTGGGCTGCGTCAGGATCTGATGATGAATGCCGAGACTCTCTGCAATCGTCACGGCAATGTCCACGTCAGTGCCGCTGTGCCACGCGAAATCTCGCACCGTGACTACACGAACGGGGCGATGGCCGGCTTCGAGGAGAGCGAACAGGATGTGGCGGGAGTCGCGGCCGCCGCTCAGCGGCACGCTGCACGGCCCTTCCGGCGGCATGCGCCGAATAGCTCCGCGAAGACCGTCTACATACGCGTCCACCGCCTGTTCACGATTCAGTCCGTTGGGAGTGTTAATTACCGGTCCGCCGACGAGGCGGAGCCCGGACCGTTCCCAGTAGGCGCTTACGCCCGGTGGAACCGTTCGAATGAACTTGAACGGAGTGTCGTCGCCAAGCGGATGATCCAGGCGGAGCATGACGGCGATAGCCCGATGGTCCAGGTCCGCGGGCGCACCGGCACGCAGCGCACCTTCGATGGACGTCGACAGAATGACCCGGTTCGGTTCGCTCAGGCAGAATAGCGGCACCATGCCGTAGCGATCGTTTCGCACGGCCAGGCGCTCGCCATCCCAGTCCCACTCAGCGTACAGCAATCGCGGATCACCAATCCGACAGGACAAATCACCGGTGGCGCGCCACCCGTCTCCCTGGCGGTCTAGGCTAAGCGTATGGTCACGCTGCGGCTGCATCGTGGGCTCCTGTCGAACCCCGGGGGCGACGGGGTTGCGCCAATAATGGTTCAACATGCCTTCGACGCGAGGCAAGGGCAAAAGGGTGAATGGCACTTCTGGAAGACGGGCCCAAACGATAGCATTATTGCGGCGCGAACCGATAAACATACCCGGACGGATACCTCTCCATGCCCGAACAAGTGCTACTTACAGGCATCAGCGGATTCATCGCCAAGCACGTCGCTCGCGAGCTGCTCAATGCCGGCTATGGCGTCCGTGGCACGATCCGCAAACCCTCACGCGCCGATGAGGTGCGCAAGGCGCTTAAAGAGGCCGGAAGCGATACGTCGCGACTCAGTTTCGCAGAGGCCGATCTCGGTTCGGACGCGGGTTGGTCGGAGGCGGCGCAGGGCTGCAGCTACGTGCAGCACGTCGCTTCGCCGTTTCCGATGGATCAGCCACGCGACCGGGAAGCGCTCGTGCCTGAGGCACGCCAGGGAGCCCTGCGGGTGCTCGAAGCGGCTCGGGCCGCGGGCGCACGCCGGATCGTAC
>JARFPW010000343.1 GCA_029288095.1 Gemmatimonadota bacterium | reverse complement strand
ATCTTCCAGGGCAACCGGTCGACCCCTGAGAAGATGGTGTGCCCCTTCAGGACGATCACGAACAGGAACAGGCAGACCGCGAGTCCGAATAGTGCCCAGTCTTTAGTCTTCTGTGACATAACCATCCTGCCTTGGCGAGGGAGTCCTCGGAAGCGGCTTCAGCATAACAGAGCCCAGTCCCGCTGCCGGAAGCGAGCCCGCCAGCCAGCCGGTTCACCGGACACGAGACCTACCAGATCCTGTGCTTTGCTGCCGAGGCGAACCACGTAGTGCCGGGATCCGGCGTAGTCGAATCGGGCGATCACGTCGGCCTTGGCCGAATTGTAGTCAGCCCAGCTCAGCAGGAGCAGCTTGCCGCCCGATGCGAGAAACGACATCCCGTTGCATTCGATGGCGAGCAGCCACTCCCGGGATGCGGACTCGCACCCCCCTCCCTGCACCCGAGTCGAGTCACCGGTCGGCTGAATGATCGTGAGGTCGAGGATGCCGCCCTCGGCCGTCCAGGTATCGACGCGGTACGTGGGGCTCCAATCGGGCGTCCGCTCCCACAGCAGGGGCGAGGCCTCGTCCGATGCTTGCAGATGCGCCACACCGTCCATGCCTTCCGGTATCGCTTCGAGACCGACGAATTCCGTCAAGTCGAGGCGTCCGGGCAGCGCCGCCACGGGCGTTCCGATTTCGGCCAACGGGCCGAGCGGCGAGTACAGGCCCGTCCAGTGGCATTCCTCGCCGTTCTCCAGGGAACAGAGGAATTCGCAGCGCTTCTCGATGCCTGTCAGCCCGGCATGGATCCAGCCTGCTTCACCTACGATAGTGACGATCTCGGGTGGCTCGAGCTCGCTGGCGGACAGGCCCGCTTCGGGGTGGGCGGAGTCGGGCGCACGTGTGAAAGCGACGACCACCATCGGCAGGTCGTCCCCGTAGATCTCGAAGCGCGTTTCCACGCTCTCGATCTGGTACGGAGCCAGCAAGTGTGGAGTCTGCGCGCCGACCGAGGCCGGCGCGAGCAGAGAGAGCCCGAGACAAACCGTACGCCACGGGGCAGTCATGACTACCGCATCGTCCAGGCGCCAGTCCAGCGGATCGCGAACCGACCGTCAGGATCCGCCGCCACGCCCTCGGAGGTGCCACCGCCGGTTATGCCCTCGAACTTGCCGGTACCGTTGATGAGTCCCCACTCGCCGCCTTCGGCACTGTTCCAGAACCAGATCCAGAACATGTCCCCGTCGGCGTCGCGGCTCGCGCAATAGCCGCTGGAACGCTCCACGGATCCATCCGCGGCCACGAGATTGGTGCTCGCGCAGTCCTGGGCCACCAGATGGAAGGGGTTGGTCGGGTCGTCCGTCATTACGTACCCAGCGATCGTCGCATCGACGCGAGCACGACCGTCGTCGAGTGGCGTACTCGTGGCGCCAGTCTGGATGTACGTGGCGTATCCGGCTGCGCTCATCTCCTGCGCCGACAGATCCGCCGGGGCACCCACCACGCCGAGTAGGAGAGCAGCTAACGCGAGAGGTCTACGCTTCATTCGAGTCTCCTTTGGGCCTGATTGGACTGGGGCGAGAGGCGGCATGATAACGCTACGGATCGGATCGCTGCAAAGATTTGCGGGCTGACCATCTCCCGGATTAGACTCTGGACTCATGACCGCCTGTTCCGAGTCGGGCGTTGGACGATCCCCATACAGGAGCCGTTTCATGACACGTGTTGCCTCCGCCATGCTCCTCGCAGCGACCGTGAGCCTCACGGCATGCCTCGACGAGCCCAACCCGGTAGCCCCTGAGACGGTGGCGACCACCACCCCGGAGTTGGCTGTCCGAAGCAGCGGAACTCCTTTCGAGATGGACCCGGTCGTCCAAGCTGACATCGAGGCCCGACTGACGGACCTGGCGCATCAGAAGTCGGCCACCCTCGCGGCCATGCGGGCCGACGCAGGTGTGGCCCTGCCCGAGGGCGTGAGTGTCGCTCCGCTGGGCTTTTCGTGGATTGGCGCCCTCGACGGTGAGATTGTCGGCAACGATGTCTTCTTTCTCGACCGTGGCAACAAGCAGCTCGTGGTTCAGTGGGTACCGGAAGATCCGCGGCGCAACGGCCGCACCGACATCGGATACGCGGTCGACGAGTTGTTCGGGTTCGGAGTCTACGATGCACCGGGTGTCACGGCGGCACAGTCGCTTGGCGCGATCGACAGAGCCATGGCTACCTGGGACGGCCAGACGTGCTCCGGAGGACTGACCATACCCAAGGGTGACTTCATCGACTGGTTGTTCTTCGACAGCGATGTCTTCCACGAGGGGTTCTTCCCGCTCCCACCGGGCGTCCTCGGCGCCACCTTTCCGTTCATCTTTGTCAGCGGCGGCGTCCCGACCGACATTGACGGCGACGGAGCCTTTGACTACGCCTTCGCGATCATCGACTACAGCAGCAATTTCGTGTGGGGAATCGACACTAACGTCTTTCCGTTCATCGATGTTGAGACGGTGGCGCTACACGAAATGGGGCACGGCCTGGCCCAGGCACATTTCGGAACGGCCTTCGAGACCCTTTCCAACGGCAAGATCCACTTCGGCCCGCGCAGCGTGATGAACGCGGGGTATTCGGGCCTCCAGCAGTCGCTGAAAGGCACGGATCGCGGGGGACACTGCAGCATGTACGGCTCCTGGCCGAACAACTGAACAGCTCTCCGACGGGCCCGGGTTCTTCCCGGGCCCGTCGCGCTGGACCCTGGTCTCGAGATCGCGGCGGGCACCGTGCGCCGCCCCTTCCCGTGCGTTAGCTTCCCGCCCCGATGCCACGGCGCGACGACATTTCCTCGATTCTCCTGATCGGCTCCGGGCCGATCATCATCGGCCAGGCCTGTGAGTTCGATTACTCGGGTACGCAGGCCTGCCGGGCACTTCGTGAGGAGGGCTACCGGGTCATCCTGGTGAACTCCAATCCCGCCACGATCATGACGGATCCCGACATCGCCGATGCGACCTACATCGAGCCACTCACGCCCGAGTGGGTCGAGCGGGTGATCGAAAAGGAGCGCCCTGACGCCCTGCTGCCGACGATGGGCGGCCAGACCGCCCTCAACGTGGCCCTGGAGCTTGCGGACTCGGGCGTCCTCGAGAAGTACGGCGTCGAGTTGATCGGAGCCGATACTCGCGCGATTCGCACGGCGGAGGATCGAGAGGAATTCGCGGCGGCGATGGCGCGCATCGGTCTGGCGGTACCCCACGGAGGCTTTGCCCGGTCGCTGGACGAGGCAGTGGAAATCGTGGACGACACGGGCTACCCCGCGATCATCCGTCCATCGTTCACGCTTGGAGGTACGGGCGGCGGCATCGCATGGAACGCCGAGGAATTCGAGACGAAGGTGCGGCGCGGTCTCGAACTGTCGCCGATCACCGAGGTGCTCATCGACCGCAGCGTGATCGGCTGGAAGGAATTCGAGCTCGAGGTGATGCGCGATCGCGCCGACAACGTGGTCATCGTGTGCTCGATCGAGAACTTCGATCCGATGGGCGTTCACACGGGCGACTCGGTCACCGTCGCGCCCGCGATGACGTTGTCGGACCTCGAGTACCAGCGACTTCGCAACGCGGCCATCGAGATCATCCGGGAGATCGGCGTCGATGCCGGAGGCTGCAACATCCAGTTCGCCGTGAGCCCTGACGACGGCGAGTTGCTGGTGATCGAGATGAACCCCAGGGTATCGCGGAGTTCAGCCCTGGCCTCGAAGGCGACGGGATTCCCGATCGCCCGCATCGGAGCGAAACTCGCCGTCGGCTATCGGCTGGATGAGATCGAGAATGCGATCACCGAGGTCACTCCATCGTGCTTCGAGCCCGTACTCGACTATGTAGTCGTCAAGGTCCCCCGATTCACGTTCGAGAAGTTCCCGAAGGCTGATGCGACCCTCGGCATCCAGATGAAGGCCGTGGGCGAAGTCATGGCGATCGGCCGCACCTTCCAGCAGGCGTGGCTCAAGGGGTTCCGAGCTCTCGAGAACGACCGGATCGGCTGGGTGCCCTCGGATGACCTCGCCGAAGACCGTCTGCGTGATGCGACGCCGGAAGGTCTTCGGGCGGCCCTTCGGACCCCGACGCCCGAGAGGCCATTTCAGATCTATCGGGCGCTCGAAGAAGGGCTCAGCGTCGATGAAATCGCTGCCGCCACGCACATCGATCGCTGGTTTCTGGACGAACTCGCCGACATCGTTGCGGCCGCCGCCGAGATTCGGGAAGCCGATGAACTCACGCCTGCGCTCCTGCACGCGGCCAAGAGGCTCGGATTCGGGGACGGGGAACTCGCGCGCCTCCGCGTCTGTCCGGAGGCGGACATACGCGCTGCCAGGCACGCGATCGGGATTCGGCCGGTGTTCAAGATGGTGGACACGTGCGCCGGAGAGTTCCCTGCCGCTACTCCATACCTGTACTCGACCTACGAATCGGAGAATGAATCGATCCGCACGGACCGGAAGAAGGTCGTGATCCTCGGCAGTGGGCCGAACCGCATCGGCCAGGGTGTGGAGTTCGACTATTGCTGCGTGTCTGCGGCGATCGCTCTGCGGGAAGCCGGCGTGGAGACGATCATGGTGAATTCGAACCCCGAAACCGTCTCCACTGATTTCGATATCTCCGACAAACTCTACTTCGAGCCACTCACGCTCGAGGATGTTCTCGAGATCATCCACCATGAGCGTCCCGACGGAGTGGTGGTGCAGATGGGGGGCCAGACGCCGTTGCGCCTGGCCAGGCAGTTCGAGGACCTGGGCGTTCCGATTCTCGGCACTAGCGTCGACGCGATCGACGAAGCCGAAGACAGAGAGCGATTCGAGGCGCTGTGCGGCGAACTCGGCATTTCCACGCCGGAGGGCGGCACCGCGATGAACCTCGAGGACGCGATCACGGTCGCCGAGGAGATCGGATACCCGGTCCTCGTGCGGCCGAGCTACGTACTCGGCGGCCGGGCGATGGAAATCGTCTACGACCCGGAAATGCTGGAGGAGTACTTCGCCAAGGCCGTTCGGGCGTCTCCGACGCACCCCGTCCTGCTCGACCGATTCCTCGAGGACGCCTTCGAAGCCGATGTGGATGCCGTGGGCGACGGGGAGCGTGTGCTCGTCGGAGGGGTGATGCAGCACATCGAGGAGGCCGGGATCCACTCCGGCGACTCGGCGTGCGTGCTCCCCCCGTATCTGCTCGAAGACGGTCAGATCGAGGAAATGAAGCGGTGGACGAGGGCGTTTGCCAAGCGGCTCGACGTCAGGGGACTGATCAACGTCCAGTTCGCGGTGCATGGAGGTCGCACCTACGTCATCGAGGTCAATCCCCGCGCGAGTCGGACGGTGCCCTTCGTCAGCAAGGCGACGGGAATCCCGCTGGCGCGGATCGCCGCCCGCACGCTGCTGGGCGAGACACTCGACTCGCTGGGTATGCCGAACGATCTCCGGGTGCGGGAAGTAGCGGTCAAAGAGGCGGTGTTCCCGTTCAACAAGATCCCGGACGCCGATCCTCTCCTGGGACCCGAGATGCGCTCGACGGGTGAGGTGATGGGCCATGCGGACAGCTTTGGGCTCGCCTTCGCCAAGGCGCAGATCGCGGCGGACGGGTCGCTGCCGTTGGAGGGTACGGTCGTCGTAACCGTACACGACCGGGACAAGCCGAAAGCAACACCGATCGTGCGGCGTCTCCACGAACTCGGATTCGACATCCGGGGGACGGAGGGCACGGCGGCGTACCTGCGGAGCCGCGGAGTGCCCTGTGA
>JARFPW010000238.1 GCA_029288095.1 Gemmatimonadota bacterium | reverse complement strand
CGTTGGGTTGACGATGTTGATCTTCCTCATGGGGATTCTCTTTGCGCTGGCGATCGGGGCGGCGGCATGAATGAGGGTCCCGCCTCGATGGAAGACAGGACGGAGCGATCCGTTACCGAGCGGATCGAACGGGAGGAATTCGACCGGGGGCACATCGGTGCAGATGAGCAGCCGGCAGAGCCTCGGGCGGCTGCCACGATCGTGCTGGCACGCGGCGGCCCGGATGCAGCCGCAGAGTTCGAGGTATTGCTGCTCAAGCGTCCCCTATCGTCGCGGTTTGCTGCCGGCGCCTACGTGTTCCCGGGCGGAACTATCGATCCCGATGATGGGGACGAACAACTGGCCGCCCGCCTTCCCCGAACCGGTCCGGACGCCGAGCCGGAGGCCGTGCTGGCGGCGCTGCGGGAACTGTTTGAAGAGACCGGGTTGTTGCTCACGAGAGAGCATCCCGATACGGCCGAGTTGGCCAGCATACGACGGGAGTTGCTCGAGGGCGGTCGGTCATTCGGTACCAGCCTCGAGCAGCACGACCTGTCGTTCGCTTCTCTGGATGTGTGCTACTTCGCCCGCTGGGTAACGCCGGCGCGATTCGCTCGGCGGTACGACACGCGGTTCTTCCTGACGGCGTTGCCTTCCGAGCGGACCGGCTTCGAGCCGCACCTGACGGAGGAAATCGCCGACTACACCTGGCTGAGTCCCGCGCGAGCCGTCGAGTTGTTCCGCGCCGGAAGGCTGCCGATGCTGTTTCCGACGCGGGTCACACTCCAGGCGCTGGCCGAGTTCGGATCGGTGGAGGAAATGTTCGAAGTGTTCGGTGCTCGCCGCATCGAGAAGCTGACCCCCCGCCTGCTGATACGCGGAGACACGGTCCGGCCCGTGCTACCCGGCGAACCGGACTACGACGAGGCAGATGGCTGACCCGTTCGTCACGGAGCTGGCCCCCGGTCTGACCGTGTTGAGGGCGGACAACGCAGGTCCAATGACCCTTGACGGGACGTGTAGCTACCTCGTCGGTTCGAACCGGCTCGTACTGATCGATCCGGGTTCGGGGGACAGGGGCCACCTCTCGCGCATTCACGGGGTCGTCAGGGGCAGATCGATTGCCGCCGTATTGCTGACGCATTCGCATTCCGACCATGCCGAACTGGCTGGCGAAGCGAGCCGGGTGTTCGGGGCGCCGGTGCTCGGTTCGCGTGAAACGCTCCGTCGCGCGGGGTTGGAAGGCGGCGCGCTCGCCGATGGTGACCAGGTGTCACCTGGAGCGGATATAGCGCTCATTGCTCTGGCCACGCCGGGTCACTCCAGCGACCACATGACCTTCCTCTCCGAAGAGGACCGTTGGCTGTTTACCGGCGATCTCGTGCTTGGGGAAGGATCGAGCGCGATCCTCCATCCCGACGGGAACGTCGGAGAATACCTGGCGAGCCTGTCACGCCTGTATGCTCTGCGGCCGGCCTGGCTGTTACCGGGTCACGGTCCGGCGGTAGCAGACCCGATGTCTCTTCTCGCGAACTACCGGACACACCGACTGGAACGCGAAGCTCAGATCATCCGAGCACTAACCGCGGGAGCCCGGAGCGTCCCCGAGATTCGAGCCGCTGTGTACGACCCCCTTCCCGAGGGTCTGGCCTGGGCGGCCGAAGCAGCGATCGCCGCTCATCTCGCATCCCTTTCGGACAGCGGCTACGAGGTGCCGCCGTTCGAGGCGTACGGAGTACCGGCTGAAGACGACTGAGCCGCGCCAGCAGGGATCAGTGGCGTTAGGCGTCGTCCTGATAACGGTGTTCCTGGACCTGGTTGGATTCGGGATCATCCTTCCGCTGCTGCCCTTCTATGCTACCTCCATGGGTGCCTCACCCTTGGAGGTGGGACTGATCATGGCGTCCTATTCCCTCATGCAGCTGTTGTTCTCGCCGGTGTGGGGCAGCCTGTCGGATCGTTATGGTCGACGGCCGTTGCTCATCCTCGGTCTGTTCGGGTCGGCCATTTCGTACGTGGTTTTCGGCCTCGCCTCGACGCTGGGCGTGCTGCTGCTGTCACGGGTGATTGCCGGGATGATGGGTGCGAACGTGCCGGTCGCCCAGGCAATCATAGCGGACTCCACGAGTCCCGAGCGCAGGGCGCGCGGTATGGGACTGATCGGCGCGGCGTTCGGGCTGGGATTCATCTTCGGCCCGGCTATCGGAGGGTTCCTGAGTCGCTGGGGCTATGGCGTTCCCGGCTTCGCAGCGGCAGCCGTGACCGGGCTCAACGCCATCGTCGCCTTGTTCATGCTCCCGGAGTCTCTGCCCGCTCACGCGCGTCGTCGTGGCGGGAAGAAATGGAGCGCCCTGATCGACCGCATCAAAGCTTCACGGCGTGTGGCACGTCGCGCCGAGCTTCGTCGTCCGATCACCGTGTTTCTGCTCATGACGTGGGGGTTTGCCGGTTTCACGGTGACGTTCCCGCTGTTCCTCGACCAACCTCTCGGACTATCCGCGGCGCATGCCGGCCTGTTCTTCGCGTACGTCGGTTCTATTTCCGCTGTCGTCCAAGGGCGCCTGATAGGTCCGCTGGTGGAGCGCAACGGAGAGCGACGGGTGGCAGCCGCCGGGGGCATTCTGCTGGCCGCGGGCATCGGATTCATCGCAGCGTTTCCCACGGAGCGTGCCCTTTTCGTGGCGTTGGCGCTCGTGGGTCTCGGCTGGGGGTGTGTGATCCCCTCGCTGCACAGCATCGTCTCGCGACGTGCCCTTCCGACGGAGCAGGGCGAGGTGCTCGGCGTGAACCAGAGCGCCGGCAGCATCGGCAGGGTGCTCGGTCCGGTAGCTGCCGGCTGGGGGTTCGGTGTGCTGGGTCCGCGTCTCGGGTTCCTGGCGGGCGCCCTGCTGGTGGCCTTCGGCGCCCTGCTAGTGTGGATCCTGCCCGACGAGAAGGAAAACTATTTCGGGTAATCCGTATCGTTGCTGAGTGACGCCTGCCGGCCACTGCTCGTCTCAACTCCGAGGGCACGAATTCTTCGAGGCATGCCCGAATGAAGGGAGGGGTGAACCATGCGTGCAAGGCAGATGTTTCTAATGTCCGCGGCGGCTCTCGGACTTCTGGTGGTGGCGGCTCCGGCGGACGCGCAGGTGGAGATCGGTGTGGACGCAGGTCTCAGTTCGACGCGCGTCGATGGCTCGCGTCTCGACGTCGTGCAGGTAGACATTCCGGTTCAGCGGCTGCGGGTGGGGTTTTTCGTGACGCCGACCGTCCAGCTCGAATCGTCACTGGGCTATTCACGCGTCGAAGTCGATGACATTGCATCCTCGACGCTCACGCTCGGCACCGATCTCGTCGTGCACCTTGGGACAGACCCTTATGCCCCCCAGGTATATATCGCGGCGGGTCCGAGCATACTCCGCACCGACTTCGGCGCCGGTGAAGAGACGCAGGTTGGTGTCGGGGGAGACCTCGGTCTGAAACTGCCGGCGGGAGATTGGATGTCCGCCCGAATTGGCGTGGGTTATACCAGGTGGCTGGAGAACGACACGCTGTTTGGGGCTGACGAGTTCGGCGCGTTCTTTGGTTTCTCGGTGTTCACGCGCTAGCAGGCGCCGGCTGCACCCTGTCGTTCATCGACACCAGCAGCTTTCGGTTTGCCGTCGGGAAGGCATAGGCGTCGAGTTCTTCGGGTAGAACCCAGCGACGCCCATCGCCTCCCGCGGCAGGTTCCCGGACCGTGTCGGACGTTGCTCCACGCCGAAGCTCCGCGTGGAACGCGTGCAGCGTGATCCGGAAGTGGCTGTAGGCATGATCCACCCTGCCGGCAGATCTCAGGAGACGGATGGACATGCCTGTTTCCTCCTCGACCTCGCGTACCGCAGCCTGTTCGGGCGACTCGCCGGTCTCGACCTTGCCGCCCGGGAATTCCCATAGTCCGCCCAGCAACCCGTCCTCAGGCCGCCGCTGTATGAACAACCGGCCGCTCCTCCAGACCAGCGCCACCGCGATGTCCTGGTGCGGGATCGCCTTGCTCCGTTTGCGCGGAGGGCGATCCGGGACCGTGCCTCGTTCGAGGGCCAGGCAGTGGTCCGAGAGCGGGCATTCGACGCACAACGGAGATCTGGGGGTACAGACCTCACCGCCGAGATCCATCAATGCCTGGTTCAGGATTCCCGCGCGCGACGGCACATTCGGTCCAAGCCCGCGGTCCGCCTCGGCGATCAGCTCCCTGGCGTGCGTCTCGAGCACCGCCATTGTCGGGTGCGCGAGATCGAACAGCCGTGCGAGGACCCGCCGGGCATTGCCATCCACCGCCGGCTCGGGCTGGCCAAACGCGATACTCGCGAGAGCTCCGGCGGTATACGGCCCGACTCCGGGCAGGCGCCTCAACTCGGCAACGTCGCTTGGAAGTCGGGATTCGCCTCCGGCCACGAGCTGGCGGGCTGCGAGTCGCAGATTGCGTGCGCGGGCGTAGTACCCCAGGCCCTCCCAGGCCAACAACAGATCGTCGACATCGGACTCCGCCAGGGATTCGAGCGTAGGATATGCGGCGAGGAACCCGGGCAGGCGCTCCCGTACGGTCTGGATCCTCGTCTGCTGGGCCATCACCTCACAGACCCAGATGCGATAGGGGTCCGTCTCGCCCCGCCAGGGCACGTCCCGGGTGCGGGAATCAAACCAGGCGAGTAGATCGCCCGCTGGCCTCGACCTCGAGCC
>JARFPW010000156.1 GCA_029288095.1 Gemmatimonadota bacterium | reverse complement strand
CGGCAACCCGGTAGGATGTCCGCTTACGACGATGAGCGCCGCCGACTGGCGTCCGCGAATGTCCCCGCCCTCGGCCTGGGCTGCCTGTAGCGCGGCCAGCATCCGGGCCGCGAGATCGCCTTCCGCCGTCTCGAACGCTTCCGCCATCGCAGGCCATACGGTGGCGCGCTCCATCAGGTTCGCCTGCACGCTGTAGTTCTCACCGACATGATGGCCCGCTGCGATGATCGCGTTGTCGCCCGTATGGGCCGCGACGTTGCCGGCCGCATCGATCATCGCGACCTGTCGTACTTCCGGGTGCTCGTCCGCCACCAGCAACCCGGCCAGCGCGTCCGTCGCCGAGCGGCCGGCCTTCATCAACTTCAGGCCGAGCGGGCCATATGACGGATCCACGAACGACTGGGTGGCGACCGCTCCGACGCCGGCCTCGGCGAACGGGACGATCGGGCCGACACTGAACCAGTGCGACTGGACGGCGACGCCGAGTTCGCCCGTGCCCGGATCGCGCGCGACGATCGAGTAGGTCGCGACGGGTCGCCGGGATAATGCGGCGACGTCCGCGGTCTGTGCGTGAGCCGCTGCGGGGGCGGCCGCGATGAGCGTCGCTGCGGCGAGCAGTACGGTCGACGGGCGGAGTGTCATGGTGGTCTCCTGGGAGCGGATGACTCGCGGCGCGATCGGCGGAAGGGACCGCGCGTTGAGTGAACTTACGAAGGTCCCGCCTTCCCCACCCGACGAACCCGACGATCCTGGGGACGCCTCCGGTTGATTACATTGGCGGCAACCCGGAGGTAGAGCGCGTGACCCGTTTTCGATTCGTAGTCGTTTCGCTGTGTGCCGCGGCGGTGCTGTCGTGCGCCGGGACGCAGCCACCCCCGCCGCCGGCCTGGAGCTCGATCCCCGACGAGCCCGACCTCCGCGTGATGTCGTTCAACATCCGCTATGGGACGGCCGACGACGGTGAGAATGCGTGGCCGTTACGCAGCGATCTGGTGATGCAGGTCATCCGCGACGGTGATGCCGACGTGCTCGGGCTGCAGGAGGCACTCCGCTTCCAACTCGACGAGATCGGCGCCGAGTTTCCGGGCTACGGCGAGATCGGTGTCGGTCGCGACGACGGTGTTGAGGCCGGCGAGTACTCCGCCATCCTGTACGACCTGCTTCGCTTGAGGCCGCTCGACTCGGGCACGTTCTGGCTATCCGACACGCCGGAAGTGGTCGGATCGACGAGCTGGGGTAACGGAATCACCCGCATCGTGACCTGGGCGCGCTTCCGGGACATGAGCGCGGGTGGCGAATTCTATGTGTTCAACACGCATTGGGACCACGAGTCGCAGCCGTCCCGCGAGCGCAGCGCCGACCTGCTGCGCGAACGGATCGCGTCCCGGGAGTACTCGGATCCCGTGCTCGTGATGGGCGACTTCAATGCCGGTGAAGAGAACCCGGCGTTCCGGCGACTCGCCTCCGCCGACTCCACCCTGGCGCTCGTCGAGGCCTTCCGGGCCCTGCATCCCGACTCGACCGTCGTCGGGACGTTCAACGGGTTCACCGGAGAAGGGTCGGGTGAGAAGATCGACGCGATTCTGACGTCGCCGGGCTGGGCGGTGCAGGAAGCGGCCATCGTCCGGACGGAGGAGGCCGGCCGGTACCCGTCCGACCACTTCCCCGTGTCGGCCGTCGTCGAGCGCGCACGCGAACAGGCGTTTCCGCCGCCGGGCAGCGTATCCACGCACAGGGCGGCTATCTCCATCGGTCATGTGGCGACCGTGTGCGGCTACGTGGCCAGCGCCCGGTTCGTCCCGGAAGGTCGACAGCCGACGTTTCTGGATCTCGGGCGATCGCATCCGGATCAGGATTTCATGGTCGTGATCTGGAGCCTGAACCGCGCGAGGTTCGGGCGGTTTCCCGAGCAGGCGTACCGGCACAAGAACATCTGCGTGCACGGCCGGATCGAAACGTATCGCGGCCGCGCCGTGATCGTCGCGCGGGAGCGGGACCAGATCTGGGTCGAGCCCTGACGCTGCGCCCTACCTCAGTTCGTTCGTGGCCAGGTAGTCCCGGGTGATGGCCAGGAAAGACTCCGGATCCAGGTAGCCGAGCCTGCCGAGGTAATCGTCCACCGTTCCGGTCAGCACCCAGCTGTAATGCAGCGGAATCGCATCCGGCTCGCTCTCGTTGACGTACCGGATCAGGGAACTCGTGCAGTTGTTCGTCACCGTGTTGTACCAGCGAGGCGTGGTCGCCAGGTCGGCCGTTTCGCTCGCCAGCTTGGCAAACACGCGCGAGCGGACTTCTTCGGGAATGACCAGCCGATATCGGGCCAGCGGATAGTCGAGGAACTCCACCCGGCGAGTCACCAGGTCCGCTTCCGTCGCCCAGATGTGGGTGACCTCGAAGGACCGTAGCATGCCGCCGATCAGGGAATACTCCTCGCCGATCTCTCGCCGGGTCTCGACGGACAGCCCCAGGTATCGCCTCGTCCCGTAGCTCGCATCGAATTCGAACACCAGGAACGTATGCGAGATCAATCCGGCGGGACCGAGTTTCTGCTCGTACATCCAGACGTCGACGATGTCCTGCGGATCGTACGTGGCGTCGAAGTACCGTTTCGACACGACGGAGTCCCGAGTGTAGCTCCAGTCGCGGATGTTCTCGAGGCGGACGCTTCCGTCATTCCGGAGTTCGACGCCGGCGAGTACGCGGACGTCCTCCGCCCACGCTCTAAGCAGCGATGGAGTGCGACTCAATGTGTACGCGGTGGTGACCGTCGCACTGAACAGCAAAAGCGTGATCGCAAGTTTGACCGAGGCTCGCATACTAGAAATTCGCTCAGTTCTGGTCGGGCAGTCCCTGCATCAGCCCCGCGAAGTCGTTGCCCGTCGGATGCTGGAAGATCCGCAGGCCGAATTCCGGGGCGATCGCGATGAAGTGGTCGAACAGGTCCGCCTGCAGTCCCTCGTAGTTCGCCCACGCGGTGTCGTTGGAGAAGCAGTAGACCTCGAGTGGCAGCCCGTCGGGGCCGGAAGCCAGTTGCCGGACGAGCAGGGTCATGTCCTGGTGGATGCCGGGATGCGCCTGCAGGTAGGCCAGCATGTAGGCACGAAAGGTCCCCACGTTGGTGAGTCCCTTGCGCGTCGGCACCAGGCCGTCGGGCGACTCCGCCAGCAGCAGCTCGTACTGCGCCAGCCGCTCCCGCTTCTCGTTCATGTAGTCGGAGAGCAGTTCCAGCCGGCCAAGCTCGGCCGTCTCTTCTTCCGTCAGGAAGCGCACGGAATTCACGTCCAGGCTCAGCGAGCGCTTCATCCGCCGCCCGCCCGACTCCGACATCCCGCGCCAGTTCTTGAAGCTGTCCTCGACCAGCTTGTAGGTCGGAATCGTGGTGATCGTCTTGTCCCAGTTCTGGACTTTCACCGTGTGGAGCGCGATGTCGATCACGTCGCCGTCCGCCCCGAATTGCGGCATCGAGATCCAGTCCCCTACCCGCACCATGTCGTTCGTCGCGATCTGGACACTGGCCACCAGCGACAGGATCGTCGTGCGGAACACGAGGAGCAGGACCGCCATCAGCGCACCCATGCCCGACAGGAAGAACACGGGGGAGCGGCCCATCAGCAGCGACAGCACCGTGATGATGACGGCGAACCACAGGATCAGCGTGATGATCTGCAGGTAGCCCTTGATCGGGCGGCTGCGGGCGTGTTCATACTCCACCACGTAAATCGCGTTGATGGCCGACAGGAACGAGCTGATGGCTACGGCCAGCATGATGATCAGCACCGACAGGACCACGCGGTGCGCGGCATCCTGGAGCGCCGGGATGATGTCCGGAACCAGGTAGATGCCGAAGTAGATCACGAGCAGCGGCGCTGCCGACGCCAGGTGATGGAAGAAGTTCTGGTCGCGCAGCGTGTCGTCCCACGTGACCTTCGTCCGCTCGGTCACCCGGTTGACGATCGCCAGCAGGACACGGCGCGCGACGAAGTGCGCGATCCACGCGACGAGGAGGATGCCGCCGATCCAAAGCGCACTCATCGTGGTCGGCGGCGACTCGGCGATCAGCTCGACGAGGCTGGGCGCGACGGTCGCGGTATCGGCGAGTGACTCCTGTAGCATCATCACGGCAGGAACGGCCTCATCTCGGCTGCCTTCCTCTGCCCTTCCACCTCGAAGGCCTCGCGGCGCTGCACGATCTCCTCGAAGCGCGGGTCGTCCCGGTAGGCGTCGTACCAGAAAAAAGCTCGCATCTCCCACGCGGCAGTATCATCGGGGCGCTCGACGATGTCCTCGAGCCATTCGAAGCCGGCGTCGAGGTCTCCGAGGACACCGTAGGCCCATACAACCACGCCCGCCCAGCCAGGATCGATGGTAGCGTCCTCCCGCTGTCTGATGCGGGCTTCGGCCGCCTCGATCTCCCGTCGCAGGTTCTCCCGTTGATCTAGCCCGGCGTAAGCGATCATGCGCAGAGTGGACTCGGTGCTTTCCAGGGTCTCGACGTCCTCCATAGCCGCCAGGAGCGAGGCTGCTGCCTGGCGAGCGCCGACCGAGTCGCTCATTTGACCGAGGATGATACTTCGGAACCCCAGCCTGTTCGCTTCGAAGTCTGGCCGGGACGGCCACTCAATTCCCTCGCTGATCTCCAGCGCCCGTTCATAGTCGCGGTCGATCATCGCCAAAGCCTGCAGAACACTCCCCTCCTGCAGGTCGCTCTCATCAAAACCGAGTTCGCTGACGAAGCGCCGTGTTCTCTCTATGTCGCCATCGACATCGGCCAACGACCACGCCTTCGCGACACGTGCGCCCGCATTCCCGGGATGCACTGACAATGCCCGCTCGGCCACGGCATCTGCATCCGCGTAGGCGCCTGTCCGGCTCAGGTTATCCCACAGTGTGTGCAGCTTCTGCATGCTCCGGGGGTCCAGCTGGACGGCTCGCTTCATCTTCTCTGTCGAGCCTTCCCAGACTCCCTGTCGGCGGAGGATGAGAGACACGGCCCAGACGACCTCGGCATCGGACGGTGCCAGTCTCTCGGCTTCGCGGAAGGAGGACAGCGCCGAATCGAAGTCGCGTAGCGCATAGTAGTCGAAGAACCCGCGGGCCAGGTGAGCCTCCACGGTTCCCGGAGCCAGCTCGACGATGCGATCCAGCGCGGCCCGGGCATCTTCTACCTCGGCCCGACCACTCTGCACAAGCCAGCTC
>JARFPW010000090.1 GCA_029288095.1 Gemmatimonadota bacterium | reverse complement strand
GTTTCGGTATGTGGAGCCGAAGGACGCTCAGGCCGCTGGCGAGGCAGAAGAGGAGTGGATCCTCAAAGGTATCGATTTTGTCGTCGAGCCCGGCGAGCGCGTAGCCGTGGTGGGCGCCACCGGGGCGGGCAAGTCGACGCTGATCAACCTGCTGATGCGGTTCTACGAACCCCAGCGAGGGAGAATCACGCTCGATGGGCGTGACATCCGGAATCTCCCGCTCACGCAGTTACGAACGAGCATGGGCCTGGTGCTTCAGGACGTCTACCTGTTCTCGGGCAGTGCGGGTTGGAACATCGACCTGGGACGGGCAGACATCGCTCCGGCACAGGTCCGGCAAGCTTCCATGCGCGTAGGCGCCGACCGGTATGTGCAGCGCCTGGCAGGCGGCTACGACGAGCCTCTCGCGGAGCGGGGAGGCAACCTGAGCATCGGCGAGCGCCAGTTGCTCAGTTTCGCGCGGGCACTGGCCGGCGATCCCCGAATCCTGCTGCTGGACGAGGCGACGAGCTCCGTCGACTCTGAGATCGAAGCGCGAATCGACGCTGCGCTGGAAGAACTGATGGCGGGACGCACCAGCCTCGTGGTGGCCCACAGGCTGTCCACGATCCGTAACGCGGATCGCATCCTCGTGCTGCATCACGGACAGCTTCGTGAAACGGGAACGCACGACGAACTGCTCAGTCTCGACGGACTGTATGCCAGACTGTATCGGTTGCAGTTCGCAGGGTACGACGCGGCCTGAACATGCTTGATACGATCATCGCGCTCGACACGCGCTGGGTTCTCGCGGCGTTGCTGCTCGCGATCGATATCTGGTCCATCGGCCTAATCATCAGGTCCCGGGCGGACCGGCGAGAAACGCTGTTGTGGATAGGCGTCGTGCTGCTGGTACCCGTTTTCGGGTGCATCTTCTGGTACGCACTGGGCCCGAAGCCCGTAGCACGCTCCAGCTAGTCGCCGAGCAGGTCCGCGACCATATCGGCGCCGGCTCGCGCTGCCCCGGCTTTTCCGAGCACATAGGCGCGCGCGGCGGATCCCATCGCCGCAAGACCTTCCCGGTCACGCAGGAGCGGGATGGTCCCGGTCGACGATGGCTCGAGCTCCATGGCTCCGCCAGCCGCGATCAGCTCCCGAGCCTCCCAGCGATCGTGACGGGAACCGAACAGCACCGGGAGACTGGCCGCCGCGGGCTCGATGACCGAATGCAATCCAGTCCCGTCGAGGCCACCGCCGACGTACGCTATGTCGGCCTCGGCGTAGAGTTCGGCCAGCAGACCGACGGCGTCGACGATGAGCGGAGCGGCAGACTGGCTTCGGCTATTCTGTTCCATGAGCTCGCTCCACAGGCGTGCGGGAGCACCCAGTCTGCGCTCCACTTCGGCTGCAAGACGCTCCACGGACTCCGGCGCTGGTTCATGGGGCACTATGACGAGTTCGACCCGAGGCTCCTGCGCTACCGCGTCCAGCAGGAAGTCCTCGTCCGCCGGCCACGTCGAACCGGCGATCAGCCTCACCCAACCTGCGGCACGCTCCGGCAATCGGGCCGGGAGGTGTTCGGCGGACTGCACGCGGCTCAGGGCCTGGTCGAAGGAAGCGTCGCCCGTGATCCGAATGGCGGCCGGAGGTACTCCGAGTCGGAGCAATCGCCGTTGCTCCTCCGGCGAAACCGCGCCGACGGCCTTGAGCCTGCTGTACGCGGACTGCAGCAACTGGCGACCCGGGAAGCGCAGCCTGCCGCTGCCGGAACGGACCGTCGCGTTGATCATACCGACCGGGATGCCAAGTTGGACGGCCTGATCGGTGAGCGTCGGCCATACATCGAGCTTCGCGAACACGAGCGCGTTCGGGCGCAGGGCCTCGAGAACTGCACGCGCATGATCCGGCCGGTCGAACGGGACGAACCAGTGCGTCTCAGGCTCAATGTCGTCGGCCACCTGTTCTCCGGAGGGAGAGGAGTAGGTGACGACAACCTGAAGATCAGGAATCGAGCGGCGAAGCTCGCGAATGACCGGAAACGCCCCGGTAAGTTCCCCGGCGGACGCTCCGTGCAGCATCAGTAGCGGCGGGAGGTCGGGACCCGCTCGATGGCTGCCGGCCCATGCCTGAAACCTCGAAACGGCCTCCCGCCGCCCCGCTACGGCGCGCGCGAGTTTGGGCGAGAACAGGCCTGAGACCGCGAGTAGCGGTCCGCTGAGTTTCCAGCCAATGTTGTATAGCACTGCCGTCGGATTCAAACGGCCTCCCGATCACCTGGATGCTGCCCACCGAAAGGTCGTGCGAGGCGCTCCGGTTGTCCACGGGTCACGCGCGAGTGCGCCGGTGTGGATCCGGTACGGGGCATGCAGGTAGGAGGGGTATGCGACACCGGCGAATGTTCTTTCTGTTGCCAGGGGCGATGGCGATGATGTTGATCTCGTGCTCCCCGACCTATGTCCTGCGTGCCGGCTGGGAGGAGGCTCGAATCCTGGCGGACCGGCGTGACATACAGGATGTCATCGAGGATCCTGCGACTCCGCCCGAGCTGCAGCTGAAGCTCGGTCTGGTGCGCGAGGTGCGCGTATTCGCGGAGCGCCGCCTGGGTCTCGACGCCGGCCGGTCATTCCGCAGCTTCACCGCGACTGACAGGGACACGCTGGTCATGGTCGTGTCGGCGGCTCCAGAGTTTGAACTGCGCTGGAAGACATGGTGGTTCCCGGTTGTCGGACGCCTGCCCTACAAGGGGTTTTTCAACTTCGACGCTGCGTATCGAGAAGCCGAGGGACTCGCCGAGCAGGGGTACGATACCTATGTGAGGCCGAGCGCTGCGTTCAGCACCCTCGGGTGGTTTCCCGATCCGGTTCTGACTCCGGCACTGCGGGGTGACGAGCTGTCGATCGCCGAGACTGTCATGCACGAGATCACGCACACCACATTCTTCCCGCGCGGATATGCTCAGTTCAACGAGAGCTTCGCCAATTTCGTGGGACACCGGGGGATGATCGAGTTCTTCTGCGATGCCCGCGGCGACTTCGAGCCTTGTCGGCGGGCTCAAGATCGCTGGCACGATGCCCGGGTGTTCGCGGACTTCTTCAGATCGCTCCGGGAGCCCCTGGAACAACTATACGCATCCGATCGAGACGCGACTGAGATGCGGAGGATGAAACGGGACATCATCGAGACCGCTGTCCGCAGGTTCGAAACGCGCGTGGTGCGGGACCTGCGCTCGAGCCGATACGGCAGCCTCGATTCGGCCGGCATCGATAACGCCTGGCTGCTATCCCGGCTTCTGTACTACGAACGGCTGGATGACTTCGAGACGCTGTATGGCCGGTTCGGGAGCGTAAGGAGCACGGTGGAAGCCATCATCGAAGAAACGGATGGCGATCCATGGGAAGCGCTCGACCGGCTGCTGGGCGGCACGCCGGCGAAGGCCGCGGCCCGTGCGCTGACCGCACTCCCTTAGTAGGTTCGACCCCGACGTATCGCTCCCTCCACCTGAACCGGGCCCGCAGCAGCATGTATCAGAGAATCCTCGTTGGAGTCGATTTCTCGGACAGCTCCGAAGCGAGCGTGCGATGGGCAGTCTCCAGGTTCCCGACGGCGGAGATCGTGCTGTTTCACTCCGTCGAGAAGATCACGGTACCAGGGTACCTGCGGCGTGAACTGGGTGACCAGCTCGATGTCCTTCTCGAACAGAGGCTCGATGTCCAGGCCAACCTCGAAGCCATCGCGGAGCGCCTTGGTATCGAAGCCGAATTCCGGGTCGCGAGCGGCTGGACCCCGCAAGCGATCACGACCGCGGCGGAGGAGTTGGGTTCGGAACTGATCGTCGTCGGGGCTCACCAGAATCGAGCGTGGCCCACCGATGAAATGGGTAACATGTGCAGGGCGATCGTTCGGAAGTCCCAGGTGCCGGTACTGGTCTGGCGACCGGTCAGAAACGAAACGGACAAGACGGTCCTGGCCGCCGTCAGCCTGCGTGACGAGAGCGCTCCCGTGGCTGAGACGGCTGCGGCCTATGCGGAGTACTTCTCTGCCCGCCTGGTGCTTCTGCACGCGATGCCGGGCACCTTGCAGGCCTACCTCCGGGCGGTAAGCTCACCGGCCAAGGTCGACGAGGCGCTGGGGCGTATCGAAGCCGGCGCTCGGCAGGATGCCGAATCACAGGTGCCCGCCGAGCTGCGGGAAAGCCTCAGCATGACCGTTACGGTCGCGCGGGGGCGTCCGATCGTAACCCACATTCTCAATACCGCCGAGTCCGAGAACGTGGATCTCATCGTTATCGGTAAGGCTCATGCACCGGGTCTGGCCAGCCGCGTACTGATCGGGAGCATCACCTCAGAGATCATAACGGGCGCCAATTGCTCGGTGCTCACGGTGCCGCTATGACCGAGTTTACGTGTACACGCTGTGGTCACTCCGACAGGCAACCGCTGGGGACGAGGCCGTTCAATGACGAACGCGGGGCACGGATTGCCGCCGAGGTGTGCACCGAATGTTGGGAAGACTGGAAGCAGCGGCAGATGTTGTTGATCAACCACTACGGGTTGAATCTCCGCGACCGCAAAGCGCGCGACTTCCTGTATCGCAACCTGGACGCCTTCCTGTTCGACACCGGAGACCAGGCCGACATCGACGACTCGCTGGAGGGATCGGTCAGCTGGTAGGCTTCTCCATCAACCCTCTGAGGTGCGTACCACCAGGTTGAGCAGGCGATCGGGAACGTGGACCGTCTTGATGATCTCGCTCCCCTCGACGTGCCGCCGCACACCCTCCTCGGACAACGCGGCCTGCCGCAGATCCTCCTCGCTCGCACCACGCACCGCCGTCACCGTAGCCCGCAGCTTACCGTTGACCTGAACCGGCACCTCGACTGTGTCGGTTATGAGCTTGTCGGCATCCCACTCGGGCCACGTAGCCGCATCGAACATGCTGGGGGCACCACCCAGCAGCTCCCACAGCTCCTCCGCTGCGTGCGGCGCGATGGGACCCAGCATCACCACGAACGGCCTCACCTCATCGAGTGTGGGTACCCGACCGCCCCCTCGAAGCTCGTTGAGTAACTCCATCAACGCGGCGATCGCCGTGTTGAATGACAGACGCGCGAAGTCGTCCGTGACCTGGCGGATCGCCTGGTGAAGGGCACGTTCCACGGCCGGATCGGGGAAGCCCTCGGAGCCTGCCTCCACGGCCGTCTCGACGGCGTCGACGGCCCTGGAGAGAAAGCGGTGCGGTCCCAGGATGGCTTCGTCGCGAAAATCGCCGCCTTCCTCATATGGGCCGAGAAACATCAAGTAGGTCCGGAACGTATCGGCCCCGAAGCGCTCGATGTAGTCGTCGGGATTCACGACGTTGCCGCGAGATTTGGACATCTTGGATCCGTTTCGGATCAGCAGCCCGTGCTTCCTGAATCGCCGATACGGTTCCTCGAATCCCAGATGACCGAGGTCGTGCAGCACCATCGTGATGAACCGGGAGTACAGCAGATGGAGCACCGCGTGCTCCTCCCCACCGATGTACGCGTTCACCGGAAGCCAGCGCTCCGTGCGCTCCGCATCGATCGGTCCGTCCGACAGATCAGCGCTCGGATACCTCAGGAAGTACCAGCTGCTGTCCAGGAACGTGTCCGAAACGTCCGTTTCCCGCCGGGCGGAACCGCCGCAGGTGGGACAATCGACCTGATAAAACGAGCGATCCTTAGCGAGCGGCGCAACGCCGTCGTCGCCCGGCTTGAAGTCTTCGACGTACGGCAGGACCACAGGCAACTGATCCTCGGGGACGGGCACCGGGCCGCAATCATCGCAGTAGATGATAGGGATCGGTGGACCCCAGTAGCGCTGCCGCGAGATACACCAATCGTGCAGGCGGTAGGTAACGGTCGCTTCGGCCAGCTCCCGCTGGGCAAGCCAATCCACGATGCGACCTGCTGCCTCGGTGGCCGGTGCGCCCGAGAAGTCGCCCGAGTTGATGAGAACCTCGTTCTCGGTGTGCTCGGTATAAGCAGCCGCCAGATCGGGCTCGCCGGCCGGCGGGGCGGACACGTCCGCGTCCGCGGGTATCACGACCGGCACGACGGGAAGGTCGTGTTCGCCCGCAAACTCGAAATCCCGTTGATCGTGCGCGGGGACGGCCATGATCGCGCCGGTGCCGTAATCCATCAGTACGTAGTCGGCGATCCAGATCGGAACGGGCTCGCCGGTCGCCGGATTCGTGGCGTAGGCACCCGTGAACACACCTGACTTGGTCCGGGCGTCCGTCTTCTGCCGTTCCTTGAGATCGAGCGCAGCCGACTCCCGTCGGTACCGCTCGACCGCATCACGCTGATCCGGTACGGTCACCAGATCGACGACCGGGTGCTCCGGGGCCAACACCATGAATGTCGCACCGAACACCGTGTCGGGACGCGTCGTGAAGACCTCGATCGGATCTGCGCCTTCCACGGGAAACCTCAGTGCGGCACCCTCCGATCGGCCGATCCAGTTGCGCTGGGCGGTCAGGGTCGTCTCGGACCAGTCGATCGTGTCGAGATTCGCCAGCAATCGATCCGTGTACTCCGTGATCCGGAAAAACCACTGGCTCAGCATGCGCTGCGTCACCAGGGTCCCGCAGCGCTCGCACTCACCGGCGATCACCTGCTCATTGGCCAGTACAGTCTTGCACGATGGACACCAGTTGACCGGAGCCTCCTTCTTCACGGCGAGGCCGGCCTCGTACAGCTTCAGGAAAATCCACTGCGTCCACCGGTAGTACTCCGGATCTGTCGTATCGACCGTATGCGACCAGTCGTACATGATTCCCGTGCTTTTCAGCTGGCGCGTGAAGTTGGCGATGTTGCTCGGGATCAGCTTCATCGGATGCACGTTCAACTTCAGCGCGTGGTTCTCGGAGTGGATACCAAAGGCATCGAATCCGATCGGCTGGAACACGTCGTTGCCGCGCAGCCGCTGAAAGCGGCCGTGGAAATCGGCGCCGGTGAACGCGTACATGTTGCCTACATGCAGACCCTCGGCCGACGGATAGGGAAACATCATCAGGTTGTAGAACGGGGATTCGGCCGCATCCAGGTCAGGCTGGTTGGTCCGGTTCCGATCCCAGTAGTCCTGCCATTTGCTCTCTATTGTGGTCGCGTCGTACATCCAAACTCCCGCACGGTGTCTGTCTGGTGAACGGCCCATAATGCGTTCCCGAACCGGACTCGACAATCGAGAGCGCGTCTTGCCGCCCTCCGGACCGGCGACTACCGTCACTTCCGGTCATGAAATCAAGCAAATCCGCCGACAAGGTACACCCGGGAATCGCTCTCGCGCTGCTTCGTTCGCTGCGCGATCAGGACACGCCCGCGGAGTCGCTGGAGGACGAGGCGTTCGTCGACAGTCTTCCGCGCCGACTCGGGCTGAATGATGTCGTGAACGTGCAGATGCGTCGGTATGCGGACCTGCGCGACCGAGGTCAGTCGCTGGCGCTGTCTGAGTTCCTGGACCTGATTCGGTTGATCTCCAGGCGTCCCGACGCTCGAGCCATCTTCAGCACGGCGGGGAGAAACCTCGCGACCGAAAAGTTCGCCGATTCAGGCGCTTTGCGGAAGGCCGCGCGCCGCTTGTCCACGGAGGCAGCCCGGCAACGCAGGCTCCTCCGTTCGATGTCGAGTGCGGCCAGGGCCCTCAGCCCCGGGATACAGATCGACGCGGACCGGGACCCTCCGGCACTGTCGATCGAGGGCTTTGCCCTCGCCCCGGCCGGCATACATGGAAATGCCTGCGAAATCCTCACGGCTGCGCTGGGCGTATGCGTGACCGAAATGTGGGACGCGGAACTGTCCGTCCGTCACGCCGAGTGCCAGGGCCGGGGAGACTCGCGCTGTGCCTGGTCCCTCGTCGAATCGCCGGAGCTCGCCACTCAGGCCGCCGGTTGAGATGATCGATCGGCGCCGGTTCGTCAGTTTGATGGGGGTGGCCGGCGCCGGTCTGGGTGCTTCGGGCCTGCATGCACTGACCGCCTCTGGATCGACCGTGGAGCACAGCTTGTACGACATCTCACTGGCCCAATGGTCGTTGCACCGAATGCTTCGAGGGGGAGATCTCGACGCGCTCGCGTTTCCGGCGTTTGCGCGCCGGCAGTTCGACATCGGTGCGGTCGAGTACGTGAACGTGTTCTTCCAGGACCGGGTGACAGACCTCGACTACCTCCGGGAGATGCGATCACGGGCCGAGGACGCGGGTGTGAGGAGCCTTCTGATCATGGTGGACGCCGAAGGCCGGCTCGGCGACCCGGACGCGGCGGCCCGGACGGAGGCCGTCGAACGACATTCCCGATGGGTGGAGGCCGCCGCGTTTCTCGGTTGCCATAGCATACGCGTCAACGCGGAGTCCGCCGGATCGCGCGAAGCGCAGCGGGAGCTGGCGGCGGATGGTCTGCGGCGTCTCACCGAGTTTGCCACGGATCGCGGCCTCAACGTGATCGTCGAGAACCACGGTGGCCTGTCGTCTGATGCTTCCTGGCTGGTCGAGGTAATCAGGCTCGTCGATCATCCGCGGTGCGGTACTCTGCCGGACTTCGATAATTTCAGGCTGGCCGACGGAACGTCGTACAACCGGTACCGGGGTGTCCGGGAGCTAATGCCGTTCGCGAAGGCGGTAAGCGCCAAGAGCTTCGCGTTTGACGAGGCTGGCGACGAGACGACGATCGACTTTCGCAAGATGATGCGGATCGTAGTTGAGGCCGGTTACCGTGGTTTCGTAGGCATTGAGTTCGAGGGAAGCGACCTGTCCGAGGTAGATGGCGTGCGGGCAACCAAGTCCCTGCTGGAGAGAATCCGGACCGAACTCGAGGCCAATCCGGGCTAGTCCGGTGGTTCGACGTGTACGACGACGGTGGCGAACCCCCCGTCATCTATCAGCTTCCGTTCCACTTCGTCAGCTATCGCGTGCCCCTCGACGACGGAGAGGTGCCCTGCGACCACGACGGTCAACTCCGCATGGGCATGCGTGCCGAGTCGGCCACGCGAGCGAACATCCTGGACGCCGAGTATTCCTTCCATTCCATCGACAAACCGGACAATGCGCGCTGCCTCGACGGCTCGCTGGTCGACAAGAACGGGCACGGTACTCCGAAGTACCTGGAACCCGCTGTACGCGATGAGGCCCGCGACGGCGATCGCCAGCCAGGCGTCCGCATCCTGCCACCCCAGCGCGACCAGGCCCAAACCGCCCAGCACGGCGAGCGTGGTCCAGACATCGGCGGCTGTGTGGCGCGCGTCCGCCGCAAGCAGTTCGGAGTCCAGACGACGGGCATACGATGTCTCGATGCCGGCAACGAATACGTTCACCACGAGTGTGGCGGCGAGAAGGAGGAAGGTCAGCGGGTCGGGGTTTATGGGGTCCCCAGCCGTCAGCAGGCGCCCCAAACCTCCGGAAACCAATTCAAACGCCGTAATGGACAGAAAGCTCACCACGGCGAGCGCACCCAGCGTCTCGAACTTCCCGTGCCCATAGGGATGCTCGTCGTCGGCGGGCGCTGCGGCGAACCGGACGGCAAACAGCGCGATTACGTTGTTGAGGGAGTCGAATCCAGAGTGTGCGGCGTCGCCGAGAACGGCCAGTGACCCGACGCGCAGGCCGATGAACAGCTTTACCACAACCACCAGCAGATTAGCCACCAGGACTACAGACAAGACCTGTCGAACCGAACGGCGCCTCGCTCCGTCCTCTGCCGGAGCCGGGGACGAAGGGCTCACCTTCCGAATTTCCCGTAAACCCAGTCGACGAGCATCTGGAACGGGGACTCTCTGGGCACCCGCCCCGTGGACTCATACTTCTCGTAGAGACCCGGATATCCGAGGCCGGCCCAGATGCCGACTCCGAACGCGACTACCGCGCCGGCGACGAGGATGATCAGGAGCGTAAGGTCGTTCATGAGCCCGGGTTATTGGTTATATTGAACCAGTCTCCAATGTCAGCATTCCTCACTTTAACGCAACTCAGGAGGCGCCCCATGGACGGGAGCCGCAGCCGAGAAATAGAGGTCCTTCTAACCGAAGACCGCACCTTCGATCCACCCCAGGCTTTTCGTGCGGCCGCGCACGTTTCCGACGACACTCCCTATGTAGAGGCCGGCGCCGACCGCGAAGCGTTCTGGGCGGTCCAGGCCGAGCAGCTCGACTGGTTCCGGCGCTGGGACAACGTCCTCTCGTGGGAACCGCCGTTCGCCAGATGGTTCGAGGGCGGTCAGCTCAATGTCTCCCACAACTGTCTCGACCGACACCTCGATGGACCCCGCGCCGACGCCACCGCGCTCATCTGGGAAGGCGAGCCCGGTGACAAGCGCACGTACACCTACCGGGAGCTCCACAGAGAAGTGTGTGCGTTCGCCGCCGCCCTGAAGAGGCTCGGCGTCGGGCGAGGAGACCGGGTCGGCATCTACCTGCCAATGATCCCCGAGGCGGCGATCGCCATGCTGGCGTGCACCCGAATCGGCGCCCCGCATTCCGTCGTATTCGGCGGTTTTTCCGCCAAATCTCTGCGCGACCGGATGATCGACGCGCAGGCCAGGGTGCTGATCACCGCGGACGGCGGCTACCGACGCGGGGGCATCGTGCCGCTGAAGCAGACCTCGGATGAAGCCGTGGACGGACTCGAGTTCGTCGACCACGTCGTGGTCGTCCGGCGTGAAGAGGGCGGTCCTCCCGTCGATATGCGGGACGGCCGGGATCACTGGTATCACGAGCTGGTTGCCGAAGGAGACGGCGCCTGTGAGCCGGAAGCGATGGAGGCGGAGGACATCCTCTATATCCTCTATACCTCGGGCACGACCGGGAAGCCGAAGGGCATCGTCCACACGACCGGGGGCTACCTCACCCAGGTCGTAGCCACGACCAAGTGGGTGTTCGACGTGAAGCACGACGACGTCTACTGGTGCACGGCGGACGTGGGCTGGGTCACGGGCCACTCCTACATCGTGTACGGACCGTTGGCGCTGGGCGCGACAATCGTGATGTACGAGGGAGCCCCTGACTACCCTGACCGAGGGCGCTTCTGGAAGCTCGTGGAGGATTACGGAGTGACGATCCTGTACACGGCCCCCACGGCGATTCGGGCCTTCATGAAGTGGGGCGACGAGTGGCCGGCCCGGTACGACATGTCCAGCCTGCGGCTGCTGGGAACCGTCGGCGAGCCGATCAACCCCGAGGCCTGGATGTGGTACCAGGAGCATATAGGTGGCGACCGCTGCCCGATCGTGGACACGTGGTGGCAGACGGAGACGGGCGGGATCATGATCACGCCGTTGCCCGGGGCGGTTTCAACGAAGCCCGGATCGGCTACCATTCCATTTCCCGGCGTCGAGGCGACGATTCTCGACAACGACGGCCAAGAGGCGGATAGCGGCTACCTGGCGATCACATCGCCGTGGCCGGGGATGCTCCGCGGAATCTGGGGCGACGAACAAAGGTATCGCGAGACATACTGGTCGAAGTGGGACGGCGTGTATTTCCCTGGTGACGGGGCGCGGAGGGATGAAGATGGATATTACTGGATTCTCGGCCGGGTGGATGACGTCCTCAACGTCGCCGGCCATCGGATCGGGACGATGGAGGTTGAGTCCGCTCTCGTCGATCACCCCGCAGTCGCCGAAGCCGCGGTCGTAGGCCGGGCTGACGAGTTGAAGGGTCAGGCAGTAGCCGCTTTCGTCTCGCTCGTCGAGGGCACGGAATCCTCGTCGGACTTAATCCAGGAGTTGCGGCAACACGTCGGCAACGAAATCGGGGCGATCGCGAAGCCGGCGGACATCGTCATCAGTGCGGAGCTTCCGAAGACGCGGAGCGGAAAGATCATGCGTCGGCTGCTACGCGACGTAGCCGAAGGACGAGCCCTGGGGGACACGACCACGCTGGCCGATCCGGCGGTGGTCGAGCAGCTGAAAGCGAAGTACGAAGGTGAAGCGTAGCCGGCCCTAGGGCGCCGGGACGAGCTGTCGCCCCGTGTGGCAGATCCCGCACGAGGCAGAGCTGCGAAGACCGACCCGGGTTGCGTCGAAGTCGGGGCCGTGCGGGCTGATGCGAAGACCGGCCTTGGCCGAGTGACAGCGCAGACAGGATGTCTGTTGGTGGCATGACGCGCAGCCTTCCATGCCCTGGCGGGCGGCGACGCCGTGCTCGAAGAACCAGTTCGGTTGTCCGTCGTGGAAGGCGCCGCCGGCTCCATCGGCGACGCCGACTGTGATACCCGTACTCGCGTGGCAGTCGCGGCAGAACGCTTCTGTCGAGTGACAGTCGGAGCACACCGTCTGCACGGCCGACGCCTCCGCCCCGTGCCGGACCAGGAAGTTTGCCGGGTGGTAGCCGGACCTCGGCTCCGGCGGCAGCGAGCGGAACCCGGGATCCGCATGAACATAGCTCTCCGCATCGGCTGTGCCCGATGACACATTCGCAGGAGCAGCCCCCTGCGGCGCCACCCTTTCCGCCACGCGGCCCGGGTCGGAATGACATTCCGCACACTGGGATTCGACGTGGCACGATGAGCAGCTCGGCATGTTGGCGGCTACGGCTGCTCCATGCTGCGTAGCGAACAGAGGCAGGTGCCCGGGCGGCCGGGTGCGCGGCACGACGACCCCGAGAGGCTCCCCGGCGCCAGGATTCGGAAGCGCCGCGATCTCTGGCACTGCCGCCGATCCGTGGCAGGTGCGACAGCTGGGTTCCGCGTGACAGCTCGCACACGATTGCGATCCGGAGGTGATGTCGTTGCCGTGCGTGAACTCCCAGTCGGCGCGCTCGTGGCTCTCCGGCTCCGGCCATTCGCCGACGTTCCCCACCACGAGTTGCGCGACGCGCTCGTCGGGCGGCAGCTGGCGGATTTCCTCTAACGTCGCCGCGTTCAGGTGACAGGTGGAACAGGTCTCCCGGGCATGACACACCGCGCAACTCTCTAATGCCAGTTCCTCGCCGCCGTGTTCGAGCAGGAAGGCCTTCGATTCGTGGGAGGGCGGCTCGGGGAACTCGGCCAGGCGCTCGACACTCAGATCCGGAGAGTCGGCGAGAGACGCGTGGCAGGCCGAGCACTCGGCCTCAATGGCCAGGTGTTCGGACACCTCGTGCGCATGGCAGGCGACGCAGCTTTCGGGCGGCGCCCGGCCTGCATCCATGCGAGGCAGGCTGTCCGCGAATGGTCCGTGGCAATCCGCACACACGAGCGCCGAGTCGCCCGCTGCTTCCACTTCGTTGATATGCTCGAGGTGGTCATACACCATATTCGAGACAGTGCGCGTAGGGGCGTTCCAGTTGACGGTTTCCTCCCGTTCACCGTCGTGGCAGCGAATGCAGTCCGCTGGAATCACCGAGTAATACTGGTCTTCTTCGCCTTCGGGGATGCCGCTGTGGCACCCCAGACATGTGGGGAACAATCCGGCGTGGTCGCCGTGCGGAAACCCGTCGGACCGGGTCATCGACACCAGCGCGCCGGCTGCCAGGCCGAGCGCGACGGATGTGCCCAGGAGTACTCGGCGCATCATCTACCACCCCCTGCGACGCGTGAAACGACCCCGGGTTCGATTCCGAAGCGGTATGAGAGAGAGCTGTACACTCGCGCCTGGGTCCACTTGCCGTCCACGGGACGCTCCCGGGCGTCGATCTCGTAGACGGCGGCCCCGGCATTGAACGAAAACTCGCCGATTTGCACCGCCCCATCGATGCCGACCCCCGAGATCAGCTGCTCGTTCAGGCGGAATTCCCCGAACGTCTGTGTACGCGAGCCTCGCAGCGCCACGTAGCTTTCATCGCCGAAAAACCGACCAGCCCTCAGGTCTCCTCCAAACCGGGCAGCGCCGAAGCCCGCTTCCGCTCGATAACCACCCGAGGCAAACCAGGGTCCGCCGCGCCAATTCGCGTTGGCGAACGCCCGCCAGCCGTCATCTCGAATCGTGGAATTGGCGGGGCCCGCGTTCGTCTCATCGTAGTCCCGGTACGCACCGCCCCCCTGAATCCCCAGCCCCAGATCGGGCTTTGACCAGGCGAGGGTCAGCCGGCCCTCGTTGAAGCCGACGGGGCTGAAGGCACCCCAGATCGTCCACAGTTCGAAGAATGGCGAGTGGTGGCGGGCCTCGGCTACGACCTCGAGCCTCGAGGTGATCGGCGTGTTGACCCGCAGCCGCAGTTCGTTCAACTGGTTGTACGCCCAATCGTATTCGCCCGACAATTCGACGACGGTACGGTTCAGGAAGGCGCGCGCATCGAACGCGAGCCGTTCCGTTATCAGAGCGAGACGATCCGTTCGGATCTCGCGCTGGTAGCTCACACTCCCCGACCCGATGCGGCCGAGACGCCCGCCTGCTTCCGCGCCGAAAATGAGCCCGCCGACATCGGGGGCCAGCACATCCGCACGCGACACGAGATCATCGGATCGCGACGCGTTGAGTCCGCGAGCGAGACTCCAGCCCCCGTAGACCTCGATCCACCAGGGATTCCAGCCGCGCCACAGAAACGACGCTCCGTCGAAATTGTAGTACCCCAATCCATCCGTTCGGAACTGGCGACCGGCACGGACGCGAAAGTCTGATCGATCGTAGTCGGCGTAGGCGCTGACGGTCTCGAATTCCTGCGTCGACTGAGGCCAGAACTCGTCACTGCCGTAGCGACCGCGCAAGTGGACGCGTGTCGACAATCCCTGGATTCCCGTCCAACCGGTCGCGAGCAACTCCTGCGTGGTCACGAAAATTTCTTCGACTTCGTCCGCCCGGAACCAGCGGCAGAAATTGCCCAGGATGCAGGTCGCTACCGTTCCATCAGGAAGCCGACGCCGCACGGCAGTCCCCGGTACGTCTGCATCCGCCAGGCTGTCTCGCACTAGAGGACGCGCCTCGAGAAACCCGCTGCTGACACGAACTTCCCCGCGCACTCCCTGCCCCAACGCAGGAAGGGTGAAGGCCAGGAGCATGAGCGTCGCCAGGCTCGCCGGGCTACGAAACCACACCCCGTGTCGATCGCTCACCGCGTCTCACTCGTTGACATCACTCCCCCGCCTACGATGTGGCACTCCGCACAGGGCTCGGGCTGCTCGTGGTCGAGCTGCGCTACGTGACAGGACAGACACAGATTGCGCTCGTCCACCATTGCGGCATAGTCGATGCCCTCGGCGGCATGGCAGCCGGCCGTTCCACAGCCTGCAAGGTCGAGGTGAACCTCCTCCGGATGCGCGTCAACCGCCGGCTCCGCGTGGCACGCAAGGCAGTCGGCACCGGCCTTGTGGTGATCCGTGTGACAGCTCGCGCAGTCCGACTCGGCCAGGAGCTGCGCTCCCTTCGTGTGGCAGGAGGCACAACCCACGCCTGCGTGAACGGTATGATCGAACACCAGCGAGCGCGTTCGGATCTCCGCCGGCGGCAGTCTGAAGGACACGAGGGCGCGCAGGGGCGCAGGTGCTATCTCTCGCACCGTATGACACTGGCGACACTGGGAAAACCCGGCGTTGACGTGGTGGCAGTCCGCGCACCAGGTCCGGTTGGATTCGGCGGTCGCCGACCCACTGCTGTGACACTCGGCGCACTGGAATGTCTCATGCTCGTCGTGCTCGAAACGACCCACGCTCCGGCCGACTTGTCCGGACGCGTCCGGCGCGAAAGATAGAGTCGCGAGACATGCGACCGCTGCCGCCTTGACGATGCAGCGCACAGAACTGGTCATGGTTCCGGCACCGCCGTCAGATCCGGCACGACCTCCGTATATCCCAGATAGGTCATGATCAGGATGAAGGCGATCGCGGCGAACCACACATAATTCAGGTACCCGAAGAAGCGGTGTGATTCAACTCCATCTCTGCGGCGGTCGATGAACGGTACGAATACCAGGACCAACGCCGCCAAGCCGAACCCCATGACTCCGATAATCTCTCCCTCGATGCCCAGAATGTGAGCCGGCAGGTACTTCAACGTCTGAAACATGAACATGAAGTACCACTCGGGCTTGATCCCCGCCGGCGCCGGGGCAAACGGATCCGCCTTCGCGCCCAGTTCAGCTGGAAAATATGCCGCCAGGGCCGCGATGATGGCTAGGGCGCCCAGCCAGCCCACGAGATCCCGCAGCAAAAAGTTCGGCATGAAGGCCAGCGGGCGCCTGGTGGTCCCCGCCTTCTCGATGCTGGGCGGCGTGCTCATCCCGAGCTTCTGCACGAGGTACACATGCGTCGCCAGCAGGAAGACGATCAGCGTCGGCAGCACCGCCACGTGGAGGGCATAGAATCGGGTCAGCGTGGCACCGCTGACGTCCTCGCCACCGCGCGCGATCCTCAGAAGGCCCTCGCCGACTAACGGCACGACACCGACGATCTGGGTACCGACGCGCGTGGCGAAGTAGGCGAGCTGGTTCCACGGCAGCAGGTAGCCCGTGAACCCGAACGCGAGCGTGACAACCAGCAGCCCCGCTCCGGTCAGCCACGTCAGTTCCCGCGGAGGCCGGTAGGCCCGCAGAATGAGCACGCTGAACATGTGCAGGAAGAGGGCGAAGATCATCAGGTTGGCGGCCCAGTGGTGAAGTGACCGGATGAGCCAACCGAACTTGACTTCTGTCATGATGAACTGGATCGACTCGTAGGCCTCCGAAGCGCTGGCACGATAATAGAACAGCAGCAGGATGCCGGTTCCGACCTGGACGATGAACAGAAACAGCGTCATCCCGCCCAGGTAGTACCAGAAAGTGTGCTTGTGGACCGGGACTTCCTTCTTGCGAGCCAGGCGCTCAAATCCCGCCAGCCCGAGTCGGTCGTCGAACCACGACCACAGGCGGCCGCGGCGGGGCTCTCCCGTGGTCATCCGGTGTCCTTGCTTACCACGATCTTGTCCCCCACCTCGACCACCGAGTATTCCTCGAGAGGACGCGGCGGTGGGCCCTGGACGGCTGCGCCGTTGAGGTCGTAGTGACCGTTGTGGCAGGCACACCAGATACGGCTGATGTCCTCCCGGTACTGGACGATACAGTCGAGGTGCGTGCACATGCCGTCGAAGGCCTTCAGCTCGCCGCTCGGAGTCCGAAGGATCATCCCCGGTTTCGATCCGAACCGGAAAATCTGGCCGCTGTTGCGCGCGATGTCGCGTGGCGCCATCGGAAGCGTGATCTGCGATTCATCCGACTCTTCCACCTCCGGTGGGACGAGGAACCGAGCCACCGGATACAGAATGGAGGCCGACAGTGCACCCGCGCCGGTACCCAGCATCCAGTTGAGGAAGCGCCGTCGGACCACGACGGTCTCCCGCCAGCCTCCTTCGTTCATCTCGTCTCCAGGTGGCGGATCTTCATCAATAGACCGAGGATGAGAAATAGAATGAACACGGCCGACACGGCCAACCCGGTTCGCCGTGTCCGCAACTCCGCGAACGCGCCTTGACCAGCCTCGAGACCGGCGGCAGACAGTTCGAGGCCACCGTCAACCTTCGCCTTGAGGGAGTCGAGTTCGGCCGTGTGGAGAATGGCCCGGGCACTGATGATCGCGTTCTGGACCTGCGCGAGTTCGAACCGTGGTTGGTCCACCGGCATGCCGGCGTGCTCGGCTTCCGTGAGGATGGAGTCGGCGCGGGATCGGGCGTGAATCAGCGAATCGACCAGCACGAGCATCTGCGCCGCGGCCCTCCCTCCTTCGTCGGTCTCGGTATGGCATCCGGCTCCGCCGCATGTGCTGAATTCGCCCAGGCCAAGCAACTCGTCGTCCGCCAACTGGATGGCGTGGTTACCGTGACACGTGGAGCATCCCGGTGTTTCCGCCTCCACGAACACGCTGTCGTGCGGGCTCTGCGCGAAGTACTGGCCGATCGGAAATTCCTGCGCATCGAGCAGCGTCCCGTCGCTCCCGACGCGCATCGCGTGCGTGACAAAGAAGTGGATGCTCGTGGTCTGTTGGGTCGCGACGACGAGGAACTCGCCGTCGAGCGCGGCGACATCGGGCGAGGTGCCACCGAGGATCGGGAAGGGCGCCGGGTCCAGCGCGGTCAGCCCGG
>JARFPW010000056.1 GCA_029288095.1 Gemmatimonadota bacterium | reverse complement strand
CACCCTGACCGAGGTCGAACGGCATCCCGATCGCCGCCAGCTCGCCGTCAATACCGACCGAGTAACCGAACCCGGTAGGCGTCAGACGGTTCAGGTGCGAGGTGGACGGAATCATTTGCGCCTTCTCGTTCCAGGTCCCGCCTGATCGCTCGAACAGAAAGGCGTAGCCGATCGTGGACTGCTGGTCGTCGTAGCCGGGCGCGCCGACCAGGAGCCTGTCACCGCTGAGATCGACTGCGAAGCCAAACCGCGAACCCCTGCGGCGCGGATACGAGGACGTGGACGGCTGCAGCATCGGCTGTCGCATCCACACTCCACTGGTCCGCTCGAAGATCCAGACGGCTCCGGTTCCACTGTCGAGACTCGGATCGCCGATCGCGATGGTCGAGCCACTGACGGAAACGGAAAACCCCAGGCTCGATAGCAGGTTGTCAGGCGGCAGGAGATTCTGGACGAACACCCAGCGGTTGTCGCGAAGCTCGTAGACACCCGCATGGCCGGCACCGCCGACGACGGCCACCGTGCCATCGATGTCTACCGAGCGGCCGTACTGCTTGCCCCATCCCTGGGTGAAACCACCCTGGAACGTGTCGTTCGGGTAGTCGATCGCGCTGCATTGCTGCGCGAAGGCGCGATCCGGTGGTGCCGAGACCGCTGCGATGAGCGTGGTAAGAGTGACCATGAAGAGAGTACGACGTACCGCTGCGATCGATCGGGCCATCACCTGCCTCCGGAATCGAAAGTGCGAGTCAGATCAAGCCATACAATACACGGAGCGGAGCCGGTCAGCGAAGCAGCTCTCGCATCATCGCCTGAAACTCCGGTTGCTCCGCGATGTCCTGGTGGCCGGCACCCGGGAGGAGCACGAGGCGCCCGCGATCGCCGAGCAGTTCGAGCAGTCTTCGCGATGCTTCCGGGGGGATCGTCACGTCGCGTTCTCCGTGGACCAGGGTGACGGGGAACTCGCACGCGGCCAGCACCGAGTCCGTGCGCATGGGATAGCGGATCAGCGAGGGCGGCAACCACGGAGCGACCCGTCGCCCGATATCCCTGCCACTGTAGAACGGTGCGAGAAGCACAAGCTGCCTGGCTCCGTTCGCGCACGCGACGCGCGCTCCGAGCGCCGAGCCCAGCGAGTACCCGACGACAACGATCGACCCGTGGTCGTATTGCCAGGCCAGCCATTCCCAGACTCGCTGGACGTCCTGGTGGAGCTGCGCCTCGCTGCTGTAGCGTCCGCGGCTCTTGCCGTAACCGCGGTAGTCGACGATCAGAAAATCGTAGCCCGCGTCGACGTAGAGATCTGCGTGATATCCCCACGACTGCAGGTCGCCGGCATTGCCGTGCAGGTACAGAATGACCCCGGGGCCCGGTGCTTCCTCGGCTTTGGTCGCTCGAAACAACAGCGAGTTGAGCGTGACGCCCTCTTCGACCTCGATGTCGTGTTCCTCGAACGGCCGGTTGAACGCGAATCGGTGGCCGGCTGGCAGCACAGAAGGTTGGAAGATCAGGGATTCCTGGCGGAAGTAGTACCAGGCGGAGAGCGCAGCCCACACCAGGACGAGGGCGCCGAGGACTGCCAGCAGTTTCACCGGCTTATGATTCGGTACCGCGCACCGGGTTGTCCCTTCGCACGCCGGATAAGCGCTCACCTCTGGCCCGCGCGTACAGTCCGATGAACACGACGATCAGCAGCACCGGCAGGATGACCTGCATGAACGAGCCGTCGCCCTCCCGCTCGATGAACATGTCCCACATCCCGAGAGCGAACGCGACGAGCGCCAGGACGAGCACGATCAGCAGGAAGTGCCGATATCCACGCCGGGAACCGCTTATAGCTGTTCCTCCTTCGTGTCGGCGTCGGCCTGCTCTTCGGCGATTCGTTCGCGTTTGGCCTGCGCGTGCAGTCCGGCGAGCACGATGATGAGCAGGACCGGCAGGAGGATCTGCATCAGCCAGTCGCCGCCCTCCCGTTGCACGAGAATGTCCCAGATGCCGAGCGCGAACGCTACGAGCGCCAGCAGGACTGCAACCAGATAGAAGTGCAGGGAACCGCGTTGCGAATTGCGCATAGTGATCTTGCTCGAGTCTCCGTGTGACCGGTTGGATCCAGTTTAGCCCCCATGCCCGGTGAATTCCATGCGCCGCTTGACATCGGCGGACATCGCCGATTGCTTCGGAACCGTCCTGCTCGACACCTGACAAGGAGAGGCGTGATGGCTGGAGGCAATCTTCGAAGTTCGACCCTGGTGGCGTCATGAAGGCCCGGGCGCACCAGATCGGTGCCGTATTCTACATGCTCTGGGGAGTGCTGCATGTCGTGACCGGGGCCTCCCTGCTTGTCACGGGGTACTCATCGGGAGCCGCCGACCAGATGCGCGCGTACGGCTCGGCAGCCGCCGGTACGATACCGGAAACGCTCCCTGTCCTGGTCGCTTCTATCGGAGGATTCCACGCCTGGAATCTGCTGTGGATCGGTGCGCTGGTGACGATTGTCGCGATTGTGTTCAACTGGCGGAACCGGAAAGAGGGCGTCTGGCTGAACGGGATCTTGGCGGGCGCTGCCAGCATTGGCCTGATCGCGTTTCTGCTGGCGCCCGGCTACATGCCGTGGACCGAAGGCGCCGCAGGCATCGCGTTGTTCGTCCCGGCGCTGCTGTTAACGGTCTACGCGGCGAGTCCCGAATAGGGGACGCCTTCATCGTCGTGGGCCGGGAACTTCCGCGGTGGTTTCCGGTCTAACGGACCCACGCGCCCCACCACAGCATGGAGATTACCGCATGAAGATCGCACTGTCGGTCGCCCTCGCCGCAGCCGTGGCCGTAGCCATGAGCAGCGCCGGACCCG
>JARFPW010000028.1 GCA_029288095.1 Gemmatimonadota bacterium | reverse complement strand
CGTAAAAGGACGAGGTGTTCATAAGGCGGCCGTTTCGCACGACCGTTGCCCAGATCCTACTTCCCCCGGCAAAGGACCGGAAGAGGTCGTCCGCATCTTCCGCCGTGTGGACTCGCTGGCGGTTGATGGCAAACAGCACATCGTTCTGCGCAAGGCCGGAGAACCGGCTGTTCTCAGGAGAGATCGAGACGATGAGCGCCCCGCTCTCGATCTCGGGCGGCAAGCCCCGTTCAATAGCGATCTGAGCGGTAACGGTCACCAGTTCCAGTCCCGTGAGCACCTCAATTCGCGCGGCCTGTTCGGAGGGGAGTTCCACGACGGTGAGCGCCGTGGCCGCCTCCCGTCCCGCCCGCTGGTACCGCAACTGAACTCGGGAACCGACGCCGGCGTCGAGCAGGCCCACGTCCAGGTCGAGCGGACTGTCGATGCGACGCCCGTCGACTTCGACGAGAACGTCACCGGTTTGGAGTCCGGCTGCTTCGGCCGGTGAGTCAGGCGCGACACGCCGGATCCTCGTACTCGAAAACAGCGAAGTGTCCGACGCCACGATTTCGGGATCGATGCCGATCCAGGGTCGACGTATGCGGCCGAAATCTCGAAGCTCGCTGGCGATCCTCAGCGCCCGGTCGATCGGGATGGCAAACCCCAGACCTTCGGAGCCGCCCGACCTCGACAGTATGGAGGAATTCACGCCGATCACCCGGCCCTCGGCGTTGACGAGGGCGCCTCCCGAATTTCCCGGGTTTATCGCCGCGTCCGTCTGAATCATGTCGGCGAACAGGCTACCGTCATTGTCGTCGTCCCTGATATCGCGAGCTACGCCTGAAATTACGCCCGCCGTAACGGTTGCTTCTCCGTTGGCGACGAAGTAGCCCAGCGGATTGCCAATCGCGATGGCTGGTTCACCCACCACCAGGTCCGAACTCGTTCCTAGCGGTGCCGGAGGAATTCGGCCGGCCTCCACCCGGAGGACTGCGATGTCCGTGAGCGCATCGGCGCCCACGAGTTCGGCGGGCAGACGCCGGCCCTGCGCGTCCGTCACGACGATCGAATCGGCGCCGCTCACAACGTGCTCGTTCGTAACCACGAAACCGTCCTCGTCGATCGCGAAGCCCGAACCGAGTCCCTGTACCTGGCGTTCCAACTGCCGCGGGACCCGTCCGAAGAATTCTTCCATCAGGCTTCGCCGGCCGGATCGACGGACCGTACGGAGCACCGTGATGCTGACGACCGACGGCGCCACACTGCGTGCCGCAGCCACGATCGGAGTGAAACGCGGGCTGGTAGCCGGGATTTCCTGCACGACTTCGGGCACCGCGGCGGGCAGTTCCTTCGTGGTCGCTCCGACATCTGCGGTAGAGCCGACGGCGACTGCTACGCCCGCGGCGATACCCAGGGGGAAGGCCACAGCCAGAAACACTCGAACCCAGGTCTTCACACGCTCTCCGTGGTTTGGTCATCTTCTTTGATCGGCCACAGCCCCGGGACGCCCGGTTCCCGATTCCACCCCTCGGCGTACCGGACGCCGGTCAGATACAGGCCCTTCGCCGGGGCCGGCTCGGGGGGGCGCGCCGGCTCCTCCCGGAGCAGTTCCGTCCACTCGGCGACGGTCCGGCGATTGATGCCGACCTCGACGAGCGTGGCGACGATATAGCGTACCATATGATGAAGGAATCGATCCGCCACGATGACGAATCTAAGGTCGCCCAGCGGGGTGCGCGTCCACTCGGCGACTTCGACGGAACACTCAGTGCCCAGGTGCGGCTGGCCCGCTTTCGACAGGGCCCCGAAAGATGCGGGTCCGACGAGTCCGGTGGAGGCCTCGGTGAGACGCTCCAGGTCGGGAGTCTCGTCTACTACCCATACGCGAGACACCCGGAGAGGGCCGGTGTCGGGTGGTCCGATGAAGTACTCGTACCGCCGACCCGTAGCATCGAACCGGGGGTGAAAATCCGCGCTCGACGGATTGAGGGAGCGAATCTGGACATCGTCGGGCAGCATGGAATTCAGTGATTGGGAAAGATCCAACGCCGACCATCCTTCAGGAGCGTCGAACGAGATCTCCTGGCCGACGGCGTGAACACCGGAGTCGGTCCGGCCAGCGGCATGGACACGAACGGGGTGTTCGAAAAGCCGCTTCAGACAGTATTCGATCGTGCCCTGAACGGTGCGCGCGGTCGGCTGGACCTGGTAACCGGAGAAGCCTGAACCGTCGTATTCGACAGTCGCTCGATAACGGACGGACGCGAGATCTGACACGGGGCCAAGCTATCGGTGGCCCCCGCAGTGTCAACGACACGGCCGGGCGGTCAGTAGCGGCGGATTACGCCGACGACGATCCCCTGAATTCGCACTCGGTCCGCACGGAGCCGCATCGGTGATACGTCGGCATTCGCCGGCTGGAGGCGCACGAAGCCGCCAGCCTCCCGGTAGAAACGCTTGACCGTCGCTCCATCCTCATCGACCAGTGCGATGACCATCTCGCCGTCATGGGCGGTGAGCCGGGACTGCACGATTACGTAGTCCCCGTCCCGTATCTGTTCCTCGATCATCGAGTCGCCTCGGACCCGCAGCACGACGTGCGATCCGGCGGCCCCGGCCACCAGATCTTCCGGTACCGGGATGGTCTCGGTGTCCTCGCTCGCCTCTATGGGCTCGCCGGCCGCCACCAGACCCAGCAACGGAAGCTCCACCGCCGCCAGGCGCATTTCCGTCCGCATGAGTTCGATCGACCGGCTCTCGTTATAGTTCTTCCGGATGTAGCCCTTCGATTCGAGGTTCGTCAGATGTTCATGAACCGTCGCGAGCGACCGGAACTGGAAGAACGACGCAATTTCCTCGAAGCTGGGGGAGTAGCCATGCGTATCCAGGAAGCTCTCGATGAAGTCGAGGATTTCCTTCTGTCTTCTGGTGAGGGCCATCGTGTGATCCCATTTCCCAAGTTCGTCAAGCAGGCAGACCCGAAGGGAAGCCGAATACATGTTACCCGAACAGGAGCCGAACTGCAACGAGGGACGGAGGACCGCCGCTCACTCTCGGTTGCCGGCTCCACCGCTCTCGATAGGTTCCGCCAAATGAACACCACAGCACGTGCCTTTGCCCGGTGGATGCTGCCAGGATTGATTGGCCCGCTGTTCCTGTTCCCGGCCCCGTCGGTGAATGGGCAGGAAGTTGATCCGGTGTCGCCTGAGCTGCGCGCGGCGGCGAACGCACTGGCCCCGGGAGGCTCGCTGTCGGTCATCGTCGAGTTTGCGACACCTGACCCGGTAGCTGCCGGACCCCTGTCCGAGGTTGTCCCGCGGCTCCTCGCACGCTCGGTTCTCGCCCTTCGCTCACTCGACGACGTAGGTCCTGCGGACGCCGACATTCGGGTCGTGGAACGATTCTGGGTGGTGCCCGCCGCAGCGGCCGAGGTCAGCGCCGCAGGCCTGGTACGACTCGCCACCCTCGACGGTGTGCGTCGAGTCGTATCGGATGCGCCACTCCCCGTGGTCCTGGAACCCATGGCCCTGTCGTTCGCACCCCCGTCCTTCACGTCGGACGCCATGACGACGATCGGCGCTGATGCGGCGTGGGACGCGGGGGTTACCGGCAGCGGTGTGACCGTTGCGTTCTTCGATTCCGGCGTAGATATCGACAACGCGATGGTCAGCCGCCGATGGCGTGGCCGGAGAACGTCGACGCGTGCCTCATGGTTCGATCCGTTTCGCCGGGCCTCGCAACCGCAGGATCTCATCGGCCACGGCACTCAGGTGGCCGTGGCTGCGGTGGGCGCGCTGTCGGCGGGAGATGCGTTGGAGCTGGCGGATGGATCGACGATCGTGGCCGCGTCCGATATCGATGTCGTGACCGGCCCGGCGCCGGAGGCGGAGTGGATCGCGGCGCGCGTGTTCGAGAATTTCGGAGGCGAGGTGTTCAGTCGTCGCTCCGTCCTCCTACAGGCATTCCAGTGGGCCCTCGATCCAGACGGAAACCCGGCGACCGACGACGCGCCGGACGTAATCAACAACAGCTGGGGGATCCTCCCGACCGGCGACTTCGATCTATGCGGCGACTTGTTGTACAGCGCGATTGATGCGGCGGAGGCCGCCGGGATCGCCGTGCTGTTTTCCGCCGGCAACACGGGCCCGGCTCCCGGGTCCGTCGCGTTTCCCGCGGCCCGGGACGACGCGGCGCTACGAAACATGGCTGTGGGCTCGACCACTGGCACGACGACGATCGCCGTGGCCGACTTCAGCGGCCGCGGCCCGTCCCCCTGTGGCGGTGGCGTCAAACCGGAGCTCGTCGCTCCCGGCACCGTGCCGCAGGTGGTCGCCGACGGGTCGGGTCGGGCCCGACTGACGGGATTCACGGTGCAGGGCACATCGTTCTCCGTCGCACAGACCTCCGGCGCCGTCGCCCTGGTGCGGCAGGTGCGCCCCGGTGCGGGACCGGAGCAGGCCAAGCGCTTCCTGACCGACAACGCGACGGATATCGGCCTTCCCGGTCCCGACAACGACATGGGATCCGGCCTGCTCGACGTGCCTGCGGCCCTGACGGGCGCGGGGACACCCGTGCCTTCGGTGTTCCTCCAGGTCGCCGAGGCAGGTGCCGATGAGGATGGAATCACCGTGCGTATCCGAAACCGCGGTGAGCTCGCGTGGTCGGGAGGGCGCATCCGGCTCGAGGCGGATGGAGGTGTGCTCGCTGACGGCGATCTACCGGCGATCGCTCCGGCGGAGGCCGTCGCGGTGCGGCTGCCCTGGCCGGCCGGGTCCCCGATGACGGGTTTGCCTCTCAGGGTGGTCGTATCCGATCCCGGAGGGGTCGTGTTGTCGCGGCTCGTTTTCGCAGGTCCTCCGGATCTGTTCGGAGGCTTCGTATTGTCCGCCGGTCAGCTATCCGCGGGTGCCAACGACTTCGGGCGGCTGGGCCGCATCGCTGCGTTGAGCGGTTTCGTCTGGCAGGGCGTCGAGCTCCTGCCGGCCGCCGGTCTCGCCGTGGCCGCCGGTCCGGTGATTTCTGACGGCATGTACGCCACGACCCTGGGTAGAAGCGACCTGAAGCGATTCGCCCCGGCGGCCGAGACCGACTGGGCTCCGAGTCGTACTGTCACTGATGTGCAGCCGACGACGGCGGTCGTGCGGTTCGATGACTTCGAGGCGCTGGCACCCGCAGGAGTCGAAGTGGCGGCGAGCTACGAGGCCACCGAGTCGGGTGGCGTAGGCGCCCTGACGGCGGCCCTGACGATCACGAATCGGAGTGGGCAGAGAATTCCGGACCTGGCGGTCGGGCTGCTGGCCGACTGGGACCTGGGAACCGGCGAGTCGGTCCGCTGGTCACCAGACCTCGAGGCGCTGATCAGCGAGCCCCTGTCCGGCTCAGGTCCGATCACGGTACTTGCAGGTGACTCTACGGTTGTCGCCAACGAAGAAATCCCTCTCGGAATACCCGGGGCTTTTGATGTGTACATCGGAGGCACCGGAGTTCTGGCGGATTCGCTGACGGATCCGGTGAAGCTAAGCCTGATGCGCGGAGCGCCCGGCTCGTCTCTCCCAGGATCCGGAACGGCCACCGACAATGCGGCCCTGCTCGGACTCGGACCATTCGACGTGTCTTCCGGTGCCGCCGTTTCGGTGAGGTTCTGGCTGCTGGCAGCCCCCGACGAGGCGGCGGCTGCCGCTCGTCTGGCCGAGTTGCGGGCGGAGGCGCCACCGCCCCCGAGTGGTGACGGCACGCCGTTCGCCGCGCTTCCACCGTTTCCCAATCCACTGCGGGTGGGAGTCGACGTTACACGCTTTCCGTTCACGCTCCCGGGGGCCGATGTGGACCGCGGCGGGGACCTGTCGCTGGAGGTGTACGACCTGGGCGGCCGGCGCCTCGTTCGCGATCGTCGCACCCTGGCACCGGGCGGCGTCCTGCCGGAGTTCACCTGGGACGGCCTGCTTGGTGGAGGGCGTGAAGCGGCGGCCGGCGTGTATCTG
>JARFPW010000325.1 GCA_029288095.1 Gemmatimonadota bacterium | reverse complement strand
GGTAAACAGTGTCCGAAACGACGACGAAGAGTGCCTTCGTCCGGCAGAGGAGCAGTCCGACCTGTTCGGGTGAGGTCAGCCCGACCAAATACGGCGATCACGCCTGCAATTCACGCCATTTTGTATTGATCGTTCAACCATTTTTGACCCGACCTGCGGGGCCCGAACGCACCGGAGAGGCCCCGATCGGCAACCGGGTCCGAAACCGGCCCCTTTTCCCCGAAATAGCTGGGAGGACTTGACAGCGGCTCTGGCACTTGATTGATTGGTTTATCAAACAATGCCAACCGACACGAAGGACCGCATACTGGAGGCCGCTGCACGGTTGTTCGCCGAGCAGGGCTACCATGCGACGGGGGTCGCCGGGATTCTCCGCGTCGCCGGCGTTAAGAGCGGAAGCCTGTATCACTTCTTCTCGAGCAAGGAAGACCTGTTGGTCGCCGTCATGCAGCGCCACCTGGACATGCTGCGTCCCCAGTTCCTCGAGCGAGCTGCCGCGGAGAGTGTTACGGAAGATCCCCTCGAACATGTGTTCTCATTGCTCGGCATCTACCGCAGGACGTTGCTCGTTTCCGGGTGCAAGCTGGGCAGTCCAGTGGGAAGCCTGGCCCTCGAAGTGGGCAGCGGCATTCCGAGGGTTCGAGTGCTGATCGAGAGGTATTTCGCGATCTGGGTGGCGCAGGTTCAAGAGTGGCTGGAGGCTGCCGGCCCGCGGTTGCCCGAAGGGCTGGAGCGCGGTGCCTTCGCCCAGCACGTTCTCGCCGTCGCCGAGGGTGGCATCGTCCAGTCACGCGCCTCCGAGTCGCTTGACCCCTACGACGCCTGCGTGGCCCAACTGCGATCGACCTTTGAGCTCCTGGTGGCTCGAAGCCGTTACGAGCGAGATGAATCCCGAGATTCGCTCGTCGGTGAGCCGGCCCGTGCCGATGAGTCGGTTGGAGAGACGGAAGACGAGTTCGAATGGCGGGCCTGGTGATGAACGACCGTATCAGCGTGTCCGCCTCGGATGAACAGAAGATCCGCGACATGGTGCGACGCGTCGTCCTGCGTACCGCGGGGCCTGGGGCACCAACCGTCGCTGCCGCCTCGCGGAGTCGGCTCGTTACTGAAGACGACCTGGTCGGTGTTTCCCCCGGCGGGTCTTTCACCGTCCCGGCCGGAGGACTCGTCTCGCCGCTGGCACAGCAGGCCGCGACCGAGAGGAGTATCTCGCTGGTACGAGCGGAGGGGGACGCAGGTCGGGTCGTCCCGGGGATCAGCTCAGACGTTTCGTTAGGGCGTCCACGGACGACTCGACCGGCCAGCGAGGTCGTGGCCCTCGGAGCGGATCATGGCGGCTACGAGTTGAAGGAGATGCTCAAGGAGTACGTGGGAGAGTTGGGATACGAGGTCGTTGACTGCGGCACTCATGGCAATGAGTCCGTCGACTATCCCGACTTTGCGTTTGCAGCGGCGCAGCTCGTGGCCCAGGGACAGGCCTGGCGAGCGATTCTCGTGGATGGCGCAGGAATCGGGTCGTGCATGGCCGCCAACAAAGTGCCGGGCGTCCGCGCTGCCATGTGCTACGACGAGGCCACCGCGGTGAACAGCCGGGAGCACAATCACTCGAACGTCTTGACCCTCGGCGCCGGGCTGATCGGGGCACAGTTGGGTCGACAGATCGTGAAGACCTGGCTGGGGACAGCGGCGGGGAGCGGCCGACACGAGAGACGCGTCAAGAAGATCATGGACATCGAGCAGAGGTACCTCCGAAAATGACGTACGACGAGGTGGCACTCGAGAGCATCATCGAGCAGATCACCCACGAGGTGTTGGTCCTCGTGGGCCAGGGCAAGATCCCCGGACCCGGCGCGGGCGGGAATGGAGCCGCTCTCTCCGCGCAGAACTACACCGATCGGGTGCAACCTGTCGTCAGGGCCGGCGCCGACCGCATCGCGAGCACGCTCGGCGTTGCTCCGACGGACGGCAGCTTGAGTCACATGATCGATCATACGCTGCTCAAGCCGGATGCTACGCAGGACCAGGTCGCGCAGTTGTGCTACGAGGCCAAGAAATGCGATTTCGCATCGGTGTGCGTGAACCCGTCGCACGTGAAGTTGTGTGCCGACCTGCTGAAGGAGTCCCAGGTGCGTGTCTGCACGGTCGTGGGCTTCCCACTGGGCGCCACCTCCACCGAAACCAAGGTGTTCGAGGCCCAGAAGGCGATTCGCGACGGAGCCACCGAGGTGGACATGGTGATCAACGTCGGAGCCCTCAAGTCGAGGGACTACGAACTCGTTCAACGTGACGTCGCGTCCGTCGCCCGAGCATGCCACGCGGGCGGCGCGATTCTCAAGGTCATTATCGAAGCCGTCCTCCTCACTGACGAAGAGAAGGTCGCCGCCTGCCAGCTCGTGAAGGTCTCCGGCGGAGACTTCGTCAAGACGTCTACCGGCTTCGGACCCGGTGGGGCGACAGCGGAAGACGTCGCGCTGATGCGACGTGTAGTCGGGCCCGGTTTGGGAGTGAAGGCTTCGGGCGGAATCCGCACGTTTGCCGATGCGCAGAAGATGATTGCCGCTGGCGCCAGCCGAATCGGCGCGAGTGCGAGCGTTAAGATCATTCAGGGAGTCTAGCCATGACGCAGAAGCTCGTTGACCTCCGGACGTACGCATTTCTGGACAGCCTCCAGCCGCAGCACGCGGCCTATCTCGGCACGGTAGCCCGGGGATTCCTGCCGCTGCCCGGGGACACGTCCCTTTGGGTCGAGATCTCACCAGGCATCGAGATCAACCGCATTACGGATATCGCACTCAAATCGACGCGCGTACGCCCCGGCATGCAGGTCGTTGAACGATTGTTCGGTTTACTCGAAGTGCATCACGAGGTACAGGCGGAAGTTCGAGCGGCCGGCGCGGCCATCCTGCAGGCACTCGGAGTGGACGAGTCGCAGCGCATCAAGCCCCGCGTGGTCTCGAGTCAGATCATCCGCAACGTGGACGCGCACCAGGTTCAGCTGGTCAACCGGATGCGCTACGGGCACATGCTGCTGGCCGGGCAGACCCTGTACGTGCTCGAGGTGGAGCCTGCCGGATACGCCGCCCTCGCAGCGAACGAGGCCGAGAAGGCCGCTGATCTGAATATCCTCGAAGTGCGTTCGTTCGGCAGTTTCGGCCGCGTGTATCTGGGCGGTGAAGAGCGCGACATCATGGCTGGCTACGGGGCGGCCGTGGCGGCGATCGAAGGAATCGAGGGACGCGAAATGGAGGCCAAGAGGAAGGCATGACGTCGTAGTTGCAGGGATCGAGGAGCACAATCGGTTGATGAAGTCAGAACGGCGCGGTGCAGCCGCGCTACCCATGTCCACGGGAGGACACAATGGCAGAAGAGTATGGCGCGATCGAAGCCCTGGGGATGATCGAGACCCGGAGCTATGCGGCGATGGTCGAGGCGGCAGACGCGATGGTCAAGGCAGCCCGGGTTGAGCTGGTGGCGTATGAGAAGACAGGTGGCGGATACGTGACGGCGGTGGTCCGGGGCGACGTCGCCGCAGTCAAGGCCGCTGTGGACGCAGGTGCCCGGGGAGCCGAGAAGGTTGGAGAGCTCGTGGCCATTCATGTCATCCCGCGGCCGCATGCCAACGTCGAGGGGACACTGCCGGTCACCCGAGAAGTCACCAAGACGGCCAAGAAATAGACAGGCCGGGGAGCTACCGATGCTCGTAGCAAGGGTCGTCGGGACGGTCGTAGCCACACAGAAGGAGCCGTCCCTGGAGGGCTTGAAGTTTCTTCTCCTGAAGCAGCTCGACGTGGATGGAAAAGAGACCGGAGCCAGCATCGTCGCGGCCGACGCGGTGGGCGCGGGTCTGGGTGAGGTCGTGCTGTACGCCACGGGAAGTTCGGCTCGCCAGACCAGGGTGACGGAGAACCGTCCGTGCGACGGCGTCGTCATGGCGATCGTCGACACCGTGGAGATCAACGGGCGTGTGACGTTCGACAAGGCGGGAGATAGCGGATGATCGACGACACTCAGATCCAGGCGGTGATCGACCGGGTGATGTCCGAGCTGCATCATCCCGACGCCGGGGCACACGGGCCGAGACCGGAACCGGTGGTCGACGTGAAGCCGCCGGCGCCGTCCGCGTCACCACGCCACGGGGACAATCTGTTTCCGGATGTGGACTCCGCGGTCGAAGCCGCTCGCAAGGCATTCCGTCAGCTCCAGGATCTGCCGTTGTCGATCAGGGAAAAGATGGTTGCCCATATCCGGCGCGCGATGCGAGAGAATTCCCAGCCGCTGGCATACGAAGCGTGGCAGGAAAGCGGGATGGGCCGCTATGAAGACAAGATCGAGAAGATCCTTCTGAACGCCGACAAATCTCCCGGCACGGAGTACCTGACCTCGACGGCCTGGACGGGCGACGGGGGGCTGACCGTCGTGGAGTATGCGCCATACGGTTTGATCGGATCCATCATCCCGAGTACGAATCCGATCTCGACGGTGGTCTCAAACACGATCTGCATGGTCTCGGCCGGAAACGCCATCGTGTTCAATGCCCACCCGGGGGCCAAAAGCAGCTCCAACATGGCAGTTCAACTCGTTAACGATGCGATCGTCGAGGCTGGTGGGCCCGCCAATCTCGTAACGGCGATCGCCGAGCCGACTATCGAATCCGCTACGGCTCTCATGGGTCACAAGGGAGTCAACATCCTGACCGTCACGGGTGGCGCCGGCGTCGTGAAGGCCGCGATGGCGAGCGGAAAGCGGGCAATCTGTGCGGGCCCGGGGAATCCTCCCGTGGTCGTCGACGAGACCGCCGACCTGGAAAAAGCGGGCCGCGACATCGTCCGGGGAGCTTCGTTCGACAACAACATCATCTGCACCGATGAGAAGGAGACGTTCGCCGTCGCGTCGATTGCCGATGACCTCAAGCGGGCGATGTGCGCCAACGGCGCGTTCGAGATCGACGCGGCACAGATCGAACAGCTGAAGGCCTCGATATTTACCGAAATCCCGCCCCGCGGACGGCACGGAGTGATGAACCGTGAGTTCATCGGCAAGAATGCCAACGTGCTCCTCAAGGCCATAGGTATCGATGCGGGAGACGAGGTCCGCCTCATCCTCGCCGAAGTCGAGAAGGATGATCAGCTCGTGTTCTCCGAGCAGATGATGCCGATTCATCCCATTGTCCGGGTACGTGACGCCAACGAGGGAATCGATCTAGGGAAGGTCGCCGAGCACGGGTTCCGCCACACGGCGGTCATGCACTCCAAGAACCTGGACAACCTGAGCCGCATGGCGCGGGTCATGGACTGCAGCATTTTCGTTAAGAACGGTTCGTCATTCGACGGTCTCGGGTATGGCGGCGAGGGTCACTGCTCGTTCACGATCGCGAGCCCGACCGGAGAGGGCGTGACCAGTCCGATCAGCTTCAGCCGCATCCGGCGTTGTGTCCTCAAGGACTACTTCCGGATCGTCTGAGAATGCTTCGACCAACTGCGGGCATCGCCGGACATGATTGAACCCGCCCTCGCCCTCGTCGACTTCTCGAGCATCGCGTCTGGTATCCAGGCGGCTGACGCCATGGTCAAGCGGGCGCCGATCGACACGATCCGGGCTGGTACCGTGCAGCCAGGGCGCTATCTCGTGCTCATCGGCGGCGCGGTGGCTGACGTCGAAGAGTCGCTTTCCGCGGGGCGTGAGGTCGGCGGCTCTGCGGTTCTCGACCATGTCTTCCTGCCGAACGTCCATCCGGGCGTCGTCGAGGCGATCACCGGGAGCCGTGTCCCCGATCCGCGAGACGCCATCGGCGTCGTGGAGACGATGACGGCCGCAGCGGCGATTCAGGCAGCGGACGCGGGCCTCAAGAGCGCGCAGGTGCGTCTGGTCGAGGTCCGGCTGGCCGACGGGCTCGGCGGCAAGGGGATCGTGTTCTATTCGGGCGTGGTAGCGGACGTAGAGATCGCCGTCGAGAGTGGAACGGGCGCGCTTGATCGACCCGACCTGCTCGTAAGGCGCGTGGTGATTCCCCAACTCCACACCGAGATGTGGGACAATCTCTCGGCCGCCACGCCATTCAGCCGACGAGCCGTGGAGGCGAAATGAAGTTCGCCAGGGTGATCGGCACGGTGGTCGCCAGCCAGAAGTACCCGGGGCTTGAAGGCGTGAAGCTGCTGGTGGTCCAGCACCTCGACAAGCAGTTGACCGACCGCGGGCAGCCCGAGGTCGCCGCCGATGCCACCGCTCAGGCGGGACCGGGCTCGCTGGTGTTCGTAGTGGGAAGCCGGGAGGCCGCTCAGGCGCTACCGGACGTATTCGTGCCTGTCGATCTCTCGATCACCGGCATCATCGACGACGTCCACCGGTACGCCTGACCATGTACGTCGGCCGAGTTACCGGATCCGTCGTGGCAACCATCAGGATTGGTCATCTCGAAGGTCGCCGGCTCCTGCTCGTCGAACGTCTGGACCTCGCGGGTGACACGACCGAGCAATACGACATCGCCGTGGATCAGGCGAAGGCGGGTCCCGGCGATACGGTTCTCGTGCTTGACGAGGGCAATGGGGCGCGCCAGGTCCTCGATCTTGACCCTGGGGCCATCCGGGCCGTGATCGTCGGAGTCATAGACGACGTGCTGATCGGCCCCTGACCCCGGCGCTGCGGCACAACGCGCTTGACTTGGTGGATCGTTCGGTCAAATCACCGATTCACATGGTCGAATCGTCAGCCAGGCGTACCAGGTCGGCGAACTCGGATGTTAGACTCGCCCCACCGACGAGCGCTCCGTCGATCTCGGGCATGGCCATGAAACCGCTTATCCCGGAAGATGTTACGCTACCGCCGTACAGGACCCGGACGGCTTGTGCCGAGCTCTCGCCGAACTGGTTGGCGAGGCTCCCGCGGACGGCCAGGCCCATCGTGCGGTTGGCAGCCGCCGGAGTCGCTGCCCGCCCACTCCCGATCGCCCAGATTGGCTCGTAAGCGACGACACAGACCTCCACCTGCTCCGGGGACAGCCCCTCCAGCGCACGTGCGACCTGCCCGGCTACGATCGCATCGGTGTCTCCGGCCTCCTGTTCAGCCAGGTTCTCGCCCACGCAGACGATCGGCCTCAGCGAGTGCTCGACGCAGGCCAGGACCTTGGCGTTCACGTCAGAGTCCGTCTCACCAGCGGCGCGCCGCTCCGAGTGGCCGACGATTGCGTACTCACACAGGCCGGTGAGCATCGACGGCGACACTTCTCCCGTATGGGCTCCCGCAGCCGCCGCGTGCACGTTCTGGGCGCCGAGCGCTATGGGCGACGACGCCAGCACCTCGGCCAACGGGACCAGGACGGTGAACGGCGGGCAGACGACAATGTCGGTTTTGTCGAGCCGGCTGAGCGATGGGCGAAGGCGGCGCACGAGGTCAAGCGCCTCGTCGGCGCGGCCGATGTTCATCTTCCAGTTGGCCACGACGAGGGGGCGACGCATGTTCAGGCTCGGTCCTTCCAGTTCCACCACTTCAGGAGATCAGCATCCGGATCCGGGGTCGTGGCCCAGTAGACCGCGCACCGGAACACGTACTTCACGCAGGGATCTATCCGCTCGCCGCGCACATCACACAATCGATCATACAACTCGTCGGGCTGCTGCGACCGCAGGTCGGCGATCCGGTTGACGCCGACTTCGAGTAGAGCCCGCTCCGTGCTCGGACCAACCCAGGGGACACGTTGCAGATCCGTCGTCATGATACTCCCCTCAGTCGATGAGTTCGTAGTTCCGGTACTCGCCGAGCCGCGTCCGGAGAATGTTACGTTCGACCCATCCCAGCGCCCGGCTCCACCACCGATTGTGCTCGTGGGCCATGCCCTGCGGCCCGGGGTCCGGCAACTCCCAATCGCGGTCACGTATGCGCTGTGCCATCACTCCCGGATGCGTGCCCGCAAACGGTTCGAGGTGTGTCAGGGGGCCGTAATCGAAGGGCTCGCCCGCATCGGGGTGGCGTTTCTTCGCTCCCTCGGGACCGTAATACAGCGTGGCGAGCGCAATCGTCTTTTGATTCATCAGCCGCGGCGGGCGCACCCAGCCGTAATGGAAGATGCGCGCCCCACTCCGTACGACCCTGAGCTTCCGGTTCCCGATTCGGAATCCCTGGGCATCGGTCCACGAGCGTGCCCCGATCCCACCTCGCACGACGCGTACCTCGTGCCGGTACCAGTTTCTGGCCCGCTGGACGTGACCGTACGTCGCCCAGAAGTGCAGATAATCGAACAGCAGGCCTTCGACTTCGGGCCGGCCTGCGGACCGGCGCATGGCCGCTAGAATCGCCGGATGATCGTCCTCGTGCAGGACCTCGTCGGCCTGAAGATACAGGCACCAGTCACCGTCGCATGCGTCAAGCGCGATGTTGGTCTGCTCGGAGTTGGTCTGGCCGCGCACGAACCGGCTCTCGTCCCACTGCGTGTCGATGATGCGGATCTTCGGATCACCGATCGATTCGATGACCGATCGGGTCGAGTCGTCGCCTTCGCCAACCGCGATGACGTACTCATCGACGATGGACAGGGCCGAGCGAATGGACTCCTCGATCGGATAGTACAGGCGGACCGCGTTACGGCAGAACGAGAACCCCGAAACCTTCATGTCTCGTCCGAAGCCGCTCCGACCAGCTCTTCGAGGGTCGCTACCAGTCCTCCCAGGCGCCATCTGTCGAGGGTGTCCGCCTCGGTTTCAAGGCCGAGCCCCCAAGTCGCATCGCTGAGCGCGAGCGTCCGATACCCGCGCTGCTGCAGGCCGTCAACGGCCCGAGTCACGCACACGTCGCGTGATACGCCAACGACCACGAACAGTGGATCGCCGCCCAGCTGTCCGGCCAGCGCGCGGACGAACGCCTCGGTCGCCGCATTACCGGCAAACACATCGAACCGGTTCTTGCGAATGACCACAGGGCGACGATGAGCGACGGCGAGACGGGCTGTCTCTTCCTGGTCCTCGTCGGCTGGAATGTCGAGCACAAGCGGATTCTCGGGCTTGATGGACGCGAGGATTTCAGCGCCTTCTGCGGTGTCAGGATCGTCCGACCGGCCCATGCAGTGCGGCGGGTACGTACCCGCAGCGGGATCGGGAGCGATAGCATCAATCTCCGCGTCGTCCGGCCCGTGCCAATCGGCCGAGAACACAACGGCGTCACAATGCTCGCGCATCCAGGCGACGGCACGCTCTATCGTCTGCTGCGCGTTGACGGCACCGGCGTCCGTCGGATCAGTCAGGTCGGAAACGTAGAGTCTCCCGCCCTCGGAAGGCGGGCGCATGAAGTCGTTCTGCACGTCAACAACCCAGCCGACCAGGCGCCCGAACTCAGTCAAACGAGTCCCCCGCATCGGCGCGGGCCAGCAGGTCCCAGTCGATCTTCAGCAGGTTCGGGTTGTCGAGCCTGTGACGGCCGACCTTCGCCACTGCTTCACCATCCACTTCCACGATGTCTGCCGTGAAGTCGAAATCCGGAACGACGCCGTCGAGTTCGTTACCGCGCCCGAGCACGCTGCTGCCGACGCCGTAAGCCACGATCGGCAGATCGAGCTCGGCGAATTTCCTGATGCGACGAGGCGTGAATCCGCCGCTCACGACGATACCCACGTAGTCGAAACCCTCGGCGTCGAGAGCAGCTCTGACCTTCCGCACCAGGTGAGGATTCACTCCGCGCAGGTCCTCGCGTCCCCACAGGGTCTCGTCGCCAACAAGTGATTTGTCGACCAGCAACCCGCTCGTGTCCAGGCGGACGCCATGCAGCACACCATCACCGAACTCGGTGCGCATCGCCCGCGCGACCGCGAGCGAGTCTGCCACGCAGTCGTTGCCGAAATCCACCAGGCTGATGATCGGAACGTCGGGCTCGTGCTCGCGGACGTAGTGCGTGAATCCGATGGTGGCCGCGACGACGTCGCCCCGATAGGCGGCAATGAGCGCATGCGGCATCGTGCCGACGCCCTCGCCCCCCCACCACGCCGCACCCGCGTCGCTGGATACGCTCTGACCGCCACCCACCCGCGCGGCGTACCCGTCGGGTGTCTGGATGCGCCAGTCGTCGTGCCGGGGAGCGAAGTAGATCACGGGCACTTCGCCCGCCGCAGCCACTGCCCTGGACACATTGGTGGCTACCCGGCTCCGCCGGGCGAGCACACCATCGATCGTGGTTTCGAGGTGCGCGAATCCGACGTACGGACCCACAATCCGGAAAGCCACATCCCAGGGCTCGATCTGGTCCCCGTCTCGCAACGTCCAGACTTCGAGATCCCGGTAATCGTACCCGGAAGCAAGCTGAGTCTGAAGCATGCGCACGCACTCGTAGAGGCCCGCGACCCTGCCGCTGCGGCGCGCGAACACCTGCAGGGTGACCACCGGATCCCGGTTCGCGTGCTTCAGCGTGGCGGCAGCCCGCACGAAATACCGATCGGACAGCCATCCTTCGCGAATTCTCGGATCGAACTGAAACAGTTCGGCTGGGAAGCGCGTGAGATCTCTATGCAGCAGGAGCTGTCGTTCAGAGGCCACGACGGCCTCAGGTGTTACAATGCTGCGCAGTGCGGCCTCCCAGTGTGCTCCGTCGTACGATCGGTGTTGGCCGACCGCCGTCTTCCGACTCGGACCCCAAAACTAGACACCGGGGGACATGCGGACCAGCAATTCTGCGAATCATGGCCGAGCGGACGTGTTGGAGGGGGACAAAAAAGCGCCGCCCCTGCGAGGGACGGCGCCACGGCTGAACCGGACTGGATCGCTGTCAGGCTTCTTCGCCGCTCTCTTCTTCGATTGTCACCTCCTCGGCAACCACCTCTTCGGCGACCACCTCTTCGGCGACTACCTCTTCGGCGACCACCTCTTCGCTGCCCGCCTCTTCGGTGCTCGGTCCTTCCGTGCCAACCCGAACCACGTTGGCTGCAGCCGGACCCTTTTGACCCTCCGTGACCTCGAACTCGACGAGTTCGCCCTCTTCGAGTGTCTTGAATCCGTTGCCATCGATCGCCGTGTGGTGGACAAAGCAGTCCTTGGACCCGTCTTCCATCGTGATGAAGCCGTAGCCCTTGGCGTTGTCGAACCACTTGACCCTGCCGGTCGTCCGCATTCGTCTCTCCTGGCACTGAGCCCTGTTACAGCCATGGTATCCGGGATCGCGCGTGACGCACGCTCCGCACATCGTGGGTCAAGGTAGACGATGTTCCGCCGGAGTGTCAACGCGACCTTGCAAGCGCGAGCCATCGACCGGACACTGGGCGTATGGACAAGCCAGCATCGAAGCCTGGGGAGCAATCCGCGCCGTCTCGGATCGGCAAGATTTCGGCGTGCATCGTCGCGATGAACGAGGCGGACCGAATCGGTGACTGCCTCGCCTCGCTCGACGTTTGCGACGAAATCCTGGTTGTGGACTCGCACTCCAGCGATGCCACGAGAGACATCGCAGCCGCGGCGGGAGCCCGCGTAATAGAACGGGACTGGGCGGGTCACCGTGCCCAGAAACAGTTCGCCGTAGACGCGGCAGCATACGACTGGATTCTTGCGGTTGATGCGGATGAGCGGCTGTCCCCTGAGTTGAGATCTGAGATCGTCGCCCTTCGGGAGTCGGAATTCGCCGATGTCGGCGGGTGGTCGATGCCCCGGCTGTCCCACCACCTCGGAGCCTGGATCCGGTACGGGAGTTGGTACCCGAACCGGCAGCTCCGGCTGTTTGATCGCCGACGGGGAAGCTGGGGGGGTGAGGACCCTCACGACCGGTGGGAGACGGATGCCACCGTGGTGCAGCTACGCGGCAACCTCCTGCACCATCCGTATCGATCGTTCGATGAGCATTTGCGGACGCTCGACGACTACGCCGCCATCAGCGCAGGGCGATTGTTCGAGCGTGGCATCAGGGCCGGAGTCCTGGATCTTCTGTTCCGTCCGCCGCTGCGGTTCCTGCGGGGTTTCGTGCTCAAGCGAGGGTTCCTGCTCGGCTGGCGCGGTCTACTTCTGGCGGGCCTCGACGCCCAATCGGTACGAATGAAGTACGCGCGCCTCATGGTGCTCGGTCGCAGCGAGGACCGATGAGCGACCCGACGTTTCGGACAGACGAGGAGTTCGCGCGCGAACTCGACCGGGCGGATCCGCTCGCCGGGTTCCGCGATCGATTCGAGATCCCCGGAAGTGATGCGTCCAGGATCTACTTCCTCGGCAACTCGCTGGGCCCGCTTCCCCGGGCCACGCGCGATGCCGTGGCACACGAACTGGACGGCTGGTCGAGACGCGGAGTCGACAGCTACTTCGATTCGCCGGCCACCTGGGTAGACCTGGACGTCCGCTACCTGGAAACGATGGCGTCGATCGTGGGGGCGACGCGCCACGAAGTGGCCCTGATGAACGGCCTGTCCGTGAACCTGCATCTCCTTATGGCCAGCTTCTATCGTCCCGAGGGTAGGCGCGTCCGGGTGCTCATCGAACGGCCGTGCTTTCCTTCGGATCGCTATGTGGTCCAGACGCAGCTCGCCTGGCATGGTATCGACCCCGAGGACGGCATCCTCGAAGTGGGCGACGGGGAGCACGGACCCATCGGAATCGAGGGGATAGAAGCCGCTTTGCGCGACCGGGGCGATGAGATCGCAGTCGTATTCCTGGGCGGCGTGAACTTCCTGACCGGCGAATTGCTCGATATGGAGCGTATCACGGAAGCAGCCCATTCCGCCGGCTGTGTCGTTGGCTTCGACCTTGCGCATGCCGTGGGCAACGTACCGCTCGCCCTCAGCGATTGGGGCGTCGATTTCGCCGCCTGGTGCACGTACAAGTATTTGAACAGCGGACCCGGTGCCGTCGCAGGGCTGTTCGTGAATCAACGGCACGCACTGGACGCGGAACGGTTTCGACTTGGCGGTTGGTGGGGGAACGATCCCGTCGCCCGCTTCCGCTGGCGGGGACAGGATGATTTCGTGCCGCGGCGCGACGCGGCCGGGTGGCAGGTGAGTTGCCCGCCGGTTCTGGCGCTGGCGCCTCTGGGACCAGCCCTTGAGCTGTGCGCGGAGGCCGGGATGCCCGCTATCCGGGACAAGTCGATTCGGCTGACGGGATATCTCGAGAGGCTCCTCGAGCACCTCGCCGGGCCACTCCTCCGCCTCATCACTCCGACCAGCGCCGAGAGCCGGGGCGCGCAGCTGTCGTTGGTCACACGTGATGCACGAGGGCTGCAGATGTCACTCGCGGCAACAGGCCTCGATCTGGACGTACGGGAGCCCGATGTCGTCCGACTGGCACCCGCTCCCCTGTTCAACACGTTCCATGAGGCCTGGCGGGCTGCACATCTCGTGACGGAAGCGTTGCAGGCCCAGGAAGAACACGATGGCTGATCTGTTCGACATTTCTCCGCCGTTAGACGCAAACCTCGCCGTGTTTCCGGGCGACACTTCCCTCACGCGAGACATCCTGTCCCGTCGGGAGGATGGGGACAGCGTCACACTGTCGACGCTGCGCACCACGGTGCACCTCGGGGCCCACGTGGATGCGCCCGTGCATTACGAGGCCGACGCAGCGGGCATCGATCAGACGCCGCTCGATCGGCTGCTCGGACGTTGCCGTGTCGTGCGGCTCGGCACGGAAGCGGGACGCCGTATCGAGGCTGAATCGCTGGCCGCGGCCCTGCGGGTGCTCGACGATTTCGGCGGCCCTCTGCCGCCACGAGTTCTCGTGGCTACCGGGAGCTACCCGGACCCGAGCGTCTGGACGGCCGAGTTCACCGCGCTCGAGCCGGCTGCCATCGACTGGATGGCCGGGTCCGGGGTGATGACGGTGGGGATCGATACGCCAAGCATTGATCCTGCGGAGTCGAGGGACCTGCCGGCCCACGCTGCGGTGGCACGGCATGGGATGACCATTCTCGAGGGCTTGAGGCTGGAAGGTGTGCCCGAGGGAGACTACGAACTCATAGCGCTACCGCTGCGCCTGGTCGGGTTCGACGGCAGCCCGGTGCGGGCCGTGTTGCGCTCGCTTCCGGATTAATCGGATCAGCTACCGTCCGCACACGCCCAGCATCTCGTCGACGCGCACGATTTTCGAGCGAGGCCGTCCGCGCGGCTCACCTCGCGCTCGTTCCTCGGCGTCGATCTGCTTCCAGTCGTCGAACGTCACGTACCGTAGGCCGCGTTCGTCCAGGACCCGGACGATGGCTTCGGGGTCGCCACTCACGGACGACCGATCGAGCGTGCGGACGTCGTCCAGCATGTGGCGGACGGTTTCGACGGCATCCGGCTTGTTGGTTCCGATGATCCCGCTGGGCCCTCGTTTGATCCAGCCGACCGCGTATTCTCCGGGGAGTGTGGCACCGCCCGGCCGATCCGTGACGCGGCCCTGTTCGTTGGGGATGACGCCGTGCTTGTCGTCGAATGGGACTCCGGGCACCGCCACGCCACGATAGCCGACAGACCGGAGGACGAGGCCGCACTCCAGGATCTCGAACTGGCCCGTCCCCGTGGCTCGCTGCCATCCGTCTGCACCCGTCTCGAGCCGGTTCCGCTCTACCTTGACCGCTTCCACGCGGCCGTCCGTCCCGATGATCTCCGCGGGAGAGGCTAAGAAGCGCAACTCGATCGTTCGCGGGGCGCCGGACGGCTCTCGGCTGGCGAAACCTTCCAGGATCTCGAGATTGCGCCGCACGCGTCGCTCTTCGTCGACCAGGGCCTGGCTGGCATCGTCGAGGACCAGCTGCTCGGCGTCGACCCGCACGTCCACACCCGGCAGCTCACCGAATTCCTTGAGTTCGGCAGACGTGAACTTGGCCTGCGCCGGCCCCCGGCGACCCAGCATGATGACCTCGCGGACACTGCTCTCCCTCAAAGCCGCCAGGGCATGGTCAGCCATGTCCGTATCCGCTAGTTCATCCACCGATCGAACGAGAATGCGTGCCACATCGACGGCCACGTTCCCGTTGCCGATGACCACCGCTCGCTCGTGCGACAGGTCGAATTCCAGGTCCGCGAAGTCCGGGTGCCCGTTGTACCAGCCTACGAAGATCGTCGCAGGATGGCTTCCGGCGAGGTCTTCCCCCTCGATCCCGAGGCGGCGATCCGACTGGGCACCCACGGCGTAGACGATCATGTGGTAGAAGCGTTTGAGCTCGGCAACCGAAAGATCGTCGCCGATCGAAACATTGCCGAAGAAGCGGAACCGCGGATCGTTGCCGGTCTTGTCGAATACCCGCGTTACCGCCTTGATCGACTCGTGATCGGGGGCGACGCCTTCGCGCACCAGCCCATACGGCGTTGGCAGCCTGTTGAACATATCGACGCGAACGTCGACTTCGTCCTGCTTGAAAAGAGCGGCCGCCGCGTAAAAGCCCGCCGGTCCGGCGCCGATGACGGCGACCCGGATGGGGCCTTCCCCGGTCGAGGCCGCGGTCGCGGGGTCTACAGCCGCCACTCGAGACCGATTATCGGCAGAACCGGCACGGATCCGATCGGCTTCGGCTCGGAGTTCTCGTCTCCGTCGAACCGGAAGAACAGCGCATCCTCCCGGTCCAGAGCATTCACGAGCCTGAAGTACGGCAGAAGCTTCTGGTCCCGTCCGAAGAAGCGCACATCGAACTCGCCCGTCACCTGGAAGTTCAAGCGTAGATACGATCCGTTCGGCGCCCTGGTGAAGATCGGACCGCCCGTTTCCACCGGTACGACGACGGACTGTGGACCCGGAGGTACGGGACTCGCCGGCGCCGTGGGCAGTGGAGTTTCCGCTCCTCCCGCTGTACCCGTGGTCAGGGATGCGCGCTCCGACCTCGGAATCGCGCCGAATTCCAACCCCCGGCCAAACGACAGGTCGGCATCGAGTCTCAAGTGATCGACAGTCTCTACCGTCAGCCCGCCGCGCAGGAAGTGGCGCGCCGAATACACGTCCTGGCTCGCCGCATCGGGAAATGCTGCCCATGCCCACGCGAGGGAATACGCCGCCCACATGGAGACACGCGGTGTCAAAGGCCTGCCCAGGAGCAGATCGATCCCGACGTTGCGCAGAGCCCCATTTCCGTACTCCGGAACCCCGCTCGACGATTTCCAGAACGCCTCGAAGCGGAGCAGCTCGCGGGGCGTGGGCGCGTGGGTGACGCCAAGCAGCAGGTGTGTCGATCGAGCCGCCGCAACGTCGCTCAGAATCGAGCCCAGGATGCGACCATCGGCGCCGGCGATCGCCGTGGTTTCGACCGGCAACTCTGTATCGAGCGTAACCACCATCTGATGGAACCGACCCATGGAGCCGGTCACTCGCCAATCCTTCGCCACCTGCCAGCCGAGGTGGAGCCGCGGCGATAGTGAACTACCCATACCGTCGGAAAGGAAGTTCGCACGCAGGCCAGCCTTCAGATCAACCTTCGGACCTATCGGCCGGCGTCCCTCGAACCAGGCGCCAATAGCCCTGGCGGAGGCCCGTTGCGTCAACCGCAGTGTGTCGTCGGCCGAAGCGGTTTCCTTGAAGCGCGTCCGCAGGTCCAGCAGATCACCCTGCAGGCCGTAGCCGATTTCCGTCGCACCGATCTCACTCGCGAAATCAGCCCACAACCTGGCCCGCCGCGTCCGCCCGGTGGCCGTCAGCGGGTCGGTGCTACCAACCGGCAGGCGAGTGCTGAAATCGCCCAGCGCCGATCCCAACTCCATCCGGCCTATGCCGGTTCGGGTCAGGTACCGGACGGATCCGGCGGCGTTTCCCCAGCGCGGCTCGTCAAGACCGGAGTCACCGTCCAGCCGGACGGTCTCTTCATTGTGAAACAGGGTTGCGGAGAGCGTATCCTCGGCCCCGAGGAACAGATCCGTGCGAACGAGCGCATCCGTGTATCGCTGCGGTAGACCGGAGTTCAGGACCGCGCCCTTCCAGGAGTTGTGGAGAGAGCGATACGACACGTACACCGCCCCGACATCTTCCGATGCCGACTCGAAATGCCCGCCGGCCGCGAGCATGTCGGCGAACACGCTCGCGCCCGTGCCCCGGGCACCCGGACGGCTCGTCAGCAACAGCACATCGGCCAGCCCGCCGTCGTAGCGCGCCGTGAGGCCGCCCTGCATGCGCTCCGCCCGTTGAATGGACGGCGGCAACCCGGGCTCCACGAGCCCCCCGAGGTTGAACGGCGCATGAACGGGCGCACCGTCGAGCAGCACGAGGTCGAGCGAGGCGCCCGCGCCACGTACATACAGAACATTGTCGGGAGATGGGGGATCCGGGCCCAGGAGTGCTTGCGCGCCCGTCGAGATGCCCAGCTCCGTCACGCCCGGCGACGTGTCCAGAACCCGCACCGCTGCATGCGCGGGAACGGCCGGCTCGGCTCTCAGTGGCACAGGGGCCTCCACATCAATGGCCCGACGATCCACCACGGTTACGGGCGGCATGAGGAAGGCTTTTACGCGCAGGTGGAAATCGACCGCGACGGCGCTCGATTCCGGAATCGACAGGTCGACATACAACGGAGAGAATCCGAACCTCGAAGCCTTGAGGCGCTGGTCACCCGGCGGCACGTCGAGGAGGACATAGCGGCCGTCGGTATCCGTCGTGGTCGTTCGTCCGGTGCCGACGAGTTCGATCTTGGCTGCGACGAGCGGCTGACCGTCCCCGGCTCCGCGCACCACCCCCCCAACGGTGCCAGGCACCGCCTGGACCGTGAGCCCGAGGCTCGCAACGATAGCCAGACCCAGCGTCATTCGTGCGCTCCGCCTCCCCAGGGCGGGCGCGGCCTACCCGCCGACTTCGATGACTACCCCGTCTCCCGAATCGGAGACCTGCCGCGGCGCTTCAACGCTGCCTCCCGACACCCGCGCCACGATGTCGCCGTCCACTTCCACCACACCGTAACTCATCCTGCGCGGCAACTGCAAAACTACGCCATCGCCCGGTAGGGCCGGACCTTCGCGCCCCGGCCCGACTACCTCGAGCAGACCCGCCGCGACAATAAATCGAGCGTCCGCGTCGCCGTGAGGCAAGCTCGCAACTCCGAGCGGCCGTTCGATCAGCATGATGCGAATCCGCGTGCCGGCCGGAAATTCCCGCACCCGGACCCTGAGCTCCCCGGCCGACGGCCGAACACTGATACTCGCTCCGGACGTCTCCGGCACCGCGTTCGCCACGACCTCGGTCGGCTGTGTCTCGTCTGCGTCGCTGCCGACAATCAACCCGCGGAGCGGCGAGCCCGGTACGATTGCAGCCGCTGCAGCCCCTCCGACCAGGAGTGTGACAGCCGCCGCTCTCCCGGCCCACCGCGGAAGTCGGCGCGTGGTGCGCGTCTGCGCGGCACCCGGCCGTCCCGCACGCATCAGCACGAGTTCATCGTGTACTACGAGAGAGTCGCGAAACAGGTCCGCCGCGCCCCTCAACTGGGCGAGCAGGCCACGGCAATCGGCACAGGACGCCAGGTGATCGGCGACTCGGATCCGATCGCCCGGATCCAGCTCTTCATCTATCCAGGCCTGCAATTCGGCATCAGCGAGGTGATTCATCGGCCTCATCCAGGGTTCCGTACGCACGGGCGAATCGCTTCAACGCCCGCGCGACGAGCGCACCGACCGAGGACGCTTTCACTCCCAGCGCCTCGGCGATTTCCTTGTATCTGAATCCTTCTTCGCGCATCAACAGCATGCGGCGATCACGCTCCGACAGTTGGTCGAGCGCCCGTCGCACACGACGGATCTTCTCGGCCCGCTCCACACCGACGTCCGGCGCCTCGAGGGCTTCCGGGATGGGCGGCCGCGCGGCGAGCAGTCGGGCCCGTCGCTCACGGTTTCGAACCCGGTCACGAAACTGGTTCGCTACGACCACGAACAACCAGGGGCGCGCCTCCTCGAGAGGCAGATCCTGATCGATCAGCCGCGTGAAAGCTTCCTGCACGATGTCGTCCGCCACGTCCGCGTCTCCGCTGAGACGCAGCGCAAACCGGTGGAGTGCCGGATACAGGTCGCGGTAGGCAGTCTTAAAATCCACGGCCCTTCCGGGAACGGTGGAGCGAAGTCCGAGACGTCCTATCGGCATCCGGCCGTCAGCTAAACAACGTCCGGGGACCGCGGGTCGTGACAGGGTAAGCCGGGCAGGACCCGGACGCACGACGGGCGGGCCGCCGTCGCCGGCAACCCGCCCGTTTGGATCCACTCCCGGACCCCCGACTTTCGCCGGATCGTGCGGTGCTACTCGACCAGTTGCAGCACCTTGAACGGAGTGGTGGAAGTGGTTCCCGGTGCCGCGGGACGAAGCGCTGTGTAGCCGATCCAACGCGCAATCACGTCCTTGCCCTTGATTTCCTCCACGAAGATGCCGGCGAAGTTGGTGAACTTGAACGTCTCCGCTGCCGTTTCCGGACCGTACCTGGGGTCGAACAGCGGTATCGGACGCACCCTGGGACTCGACCGGCAGTAGGAAGCGTTGGTGCTGAGTGCCTCGCTTGCGTCCGTTATGCAGTTCATCTGGCTATTCCATGTGGCGTGCGGATCCAGGTCCATGAGGTCCCTGAAGCCCTGCATGGTGGGACCGGCCATGTTTCCGGGCTCGACCGCCACGGATTGGTTGACGGAGTACTCTGCCGTCGGGTCTACGCAGCTACGGACGTTGGTGCGATAGTCGTCGGCACCCGCCTGATTGGGCGGCCTCCACGGGTAATACCAGAAAGGCTGCATGTCACCGTTGGCCGTGTTTGACTTGAGGGTGATTTGCGTGCCCACGTCTGCTGACGAATAGCCTGTGTAATTGTCGTTGTACGTAACGGGATCCGTGCTCGTATTCATCCACGGGACATACGAGTCTCCGTCCTGCGGCTCGAAACTCCGGGGATCGCTGCCGGGGCCCTCCAACCAGCGGTCCGGAAGCGCGATCGGTAGCGGGCAGTTGATCCCGCCTGCTGGAGAGGCCTGTGCGGTCGCGTCCGTGACCAGGTTCACTGCGTTCACGCCGAAAATGCGGGCGAAAAAAGTGCCGACCGGGTTGCCACGGGCTTGTGTGCGCACCACTCGAACGGTGACTCGATCCAGGTTTACGTCAACGGTGACGTCCTGCGGGAGCACTACTGCCGTTGATCCACGGATGTCGTTGCGTGAGGAGAAGTTGATTGCCTCCGCCGTAGCGAACGCAATGTTGTCGGGCGACAGGATCAGCGCCCCGGCGCCGGCCAGGGCCGCACCATCCGCCACCTGCTGAGACTCGGTGCGCGCGACCGTAAGCATTCCGACGTCAACGGCCAGCGCGATGGCCGACACGAGCGCAACCATGCTGCCCGCGGCGATCATCATCGCGGCTCCCCGCTGGTCCGCCCAGCGCCAGCGGAGCGAACTCAAGACGTGTTTCACCAGATCCTTCATCGTATCCCCCGAGCGTTCTCCAGGTCGGTGCGGTGCCAGAATCTCCGGTGCGCACCTTTGTCGGCGCCCATGAGGGGCCAGAATCGTGCGCGGGCGAACCGCCAGGACGCCTATCGGTGGAAAAAGTACATATGTAGCTGTGTTTAAAGATGTTATGCTGTTGGATGGAATTGTTCTGTGTGGGCCCCGAGCCACAGCCGGTGCAACCTTTTTTGTCATAACGCGTGCAGGGAGTAGCGGGATCGTGACCACTGGAGCGGCGCTGCTCCCCCGAGTAGCTTCTGAACCATGCGTGCACACATCCGCCATATGCTGACGCCCGTTCTGCTAGCGACGATGGCCGGGTTCGGCGCCTCGACTGCGACTGCCCAGGACATTCCCGCGCTGTCCGGATCTGCCCACGTATCGCTGATTTCGATTCTCCCTGGCGATGACCTTTACTCGACTTTCGGTCACAGCGCGATCAGGGTCGCCGATCCGGTGCTGGGCATCGACGAGAGCTACAACTACGGAACGTTCGACTTCGGCGATTCGCCGGCGGAAATCGCCAGCTTCATCGGACGGTTCACGTACGGCGATCTGAACTACCGGCTGAGCGTGCAGAACACGGGCCGCATGGTATCGTTCTACTGGGAGGAGCTCGGGCGCGCGTCGGTCGAGCAAACGCTGGCCCTGTCCGGGCGAGAGAAGCAGGCGTTGTTCAGCTACCTGAGGATCAACGCCCGGCCGGACAACCGCTACTACCAGTACGATTTCTTCTTCGACAACTGCGCCACCAGGCTGCTGGACGCCCTCGAGGCGTCCGTGGGATCCGCATTGAGCTTTGATGCCCCTGACACGGGCCGCAGCTTCCGCGAGTTACTGGATCCGTACCTGCCCGGCGTCCCCTGGACGGATTTCGGAATGGACCTCGGCCTCGGACTGCCGGCCGACCGTGAGGCCACGCCGAGGGAAGCCACGTTTCTGCCTGAATTGCTGCTGGAATACGTCGCCACCGGCGTCATCGATCGGGGAGGTCGACAAGCGCCCCTGGTCGTGCGTACCGACACGCTTACTGGCGGAAGCGACCTCGCGTGGGAGCCGGATCCGGATCCCCCCTGGCCGGCCATCGTGCTGTGGATCGTGTTCGGCCTGGGCACCCTGCTGACCGTGGCGGACGTAAAGGCGCGGCGCGGGAGGCGCCGGATTCTCGACGCCGCGTTCTTCGGGCTGCTGGGACTTGCCGGCCTGGTCGTCGTGTTTCTGTGGTTCGTGTCGCTACACGGCGTGACGGACAGCAATCTGAACCTGGCCTGGGCGCTCCCGACCCATCTCTTTGCAGCCTGGGCGATCGCACGGGACAAGGGTTTGCGATGGCTGGGGACCTACATGGCGTTGACGGTTGCCATCATCGTGGTTCTGCTGGCGGGGTTCCCGTTCTGGCGGCAGCAGCTGCCTTCGGCATTGATTCCGTTGCTTCTACTGATCGGCGTGAGGGCCGGATCGCTGGTACGCGTCCGACTCAACTCCCAAGCGTTGCCACCATCACTGCCTTGATCGTGTGGAGTCGGTTCTCCGCCTGATCGAAGACGATCGAATGCTCGGATTCGAACACGTCGTCCGTGACCTCCATCCCGTCGAGACCGTGTTCCTGGAAGATGCGCTCCCCGACCGCCGTATTCCGATCGTGGAATGCCGGGAGGCAATGCAGGAAGCGGACGTTCGAGTTTCCTGTTAGGTCGAGAACCTGCTGGTTCACCTGGTAGGGCAGAAGCCGTTCGATGCGCTCGGCCCATACGGACGCATCCTCTCCCATGGACACCCACACGTCCGTATACAGATAGTCGACGCCGGCAACGCCCTGTTCGACGTCCTCCGTCATCGTTATGTGCCCTCCGGACGACTCGGCATATCCCCGGCATCGATCGACCAGGGCTGATTCGGGCCAGTTCGTTTCCGGACCGCACAGCCGCACGTCAATGCCGAGTTTCGAGCTTCCGACGAGAAGCGAGTTGCCCACGTTGTTTCGGGCGTCGCCCAGGTAACACAGGGAGAGTCCGTCGGGCCCGCGGCCCGAGTGCTCGACCATCGTCATGACGTCGGCCAGCACCTGGGTGGGGTGATACTCGTCGGTCAGGCCGTTCCACACCGGCACACCGGCATGATCCGCCAGCTCCAGCACCCGCTCCTGGCCGAAACCGCGATACTCGATGCCGTCGTACAGCCGGCCCAGGACGCGGGCCGTATCCTTCATCGATTCCTTGTGGCCGATCTGTGAACCGGATGGTCCGAGATACGTCACGTGCGCGCCCTGATCGAACGCCGCTACCTCAAATGCGCATCGGGTTCGCGTAGACGTCTTCTCGAAGATCAACGCGATGTTGTGGCCGCTCAGCGAACGAGTCTCCGACCCGTCCCGCTTCTGTCGCTTGAGCTCAGCCGACAGATCCAGCAGATAGAGAATCTCATCCCTCGTGAAATCCTCCAGCGTCAGAAAGTGGCGGCCGCGCAGTGCACCGCTCACGGGATCAGATCTCCATCGAGCGGGCCATAGTCCATCGCTCCGTCCGGCCGACCAAGCTCGACGAGGCCACCCTGTTCCATTCGAAATCGGCGGGTGGCGCGCAGGGACGGGCAGCACATCGGGTCGTCGGGCGTGTGCATGGTGGCATCCAGCACCACTTCGCCCTCTTCGATGGCCACGGAGTGGATTCGCAGTCGATCTCCGAGGAACAGGGTTGCGACGTTGACGACGTCTCCGTCGCGCCCGTCCACGATCGCGAGATCCACGAACCCGCCACTTCCTCCCGTATTGGTCCCGACGATGACCGCAGCCTCGACGCCAGGGTCGCCGTCGAGGTCACCGAAAGCCATGTGTGGATCGAGGCCCGCGTGGATCCGCTGCTCGGCATCCCGGAACTCGCCGTCGGACAATTCGACGAAGCCGATTTCCGTGAACTGACTCATGTAGGTCGCGTTGCGTACTGCCTGCGTATCCACGACCACCGCCGGGTCGATGGCGGGCTCCTCAGTGACGGGAGATTGGTCAGGTCGGTCGGAGCAACTGACGACAATCACGGCTCCGCACAGGAGGGACGCTCGCAGCGCTGCGTGGCGGGCCCTCGGCGTCATGCCAAACCGATGTCGGAATCGAGGTACACGTCCTGGATCAGGTTGAGCAGCCGAATCCCGTCCGCACGAGGCCGCTGGAAGGCCTTTCGCCCGGATATCAGACCCGTGCCACCCGCCCGTTTGTTGATGACGGCGGTTCGCACGGCGTCGGCGTAGTCGTTGTCACCCGAGGCGCCTCCGCTGTTGATCAGCCCGGCCCTTCCCATGTAACAATTCGCTACCTGGTAGCGGCACAAGTCGATCGGATGATCGGTCGTCAGCTCGTCATATATCCGCTGGTCGAACCGGCCGTACTTCACACCGCCTTCATTCATCGCCACGTAGCCGCCGTTGTTCTCCGGCAGTTTCTGCTTGATGATGTCCGCCTGAATCGTCACACCCAGGTGATTCGCCTGCCCCGTCAGGTCGGCGCTTGCGTGGTAGTCCTGGTCCTTCTTGAACACTGAATTCCGCAGGTAGCACCACAGGATCGTCGCCATCCCCAGCTCATGGGCATAGGCGAAGGCTTCTGCCGTCTCGATTATCTGCCGGCCGCTTTCCTCCGAGCCGAAGTAGATCGTCGCTCCGACGGCGGCGGCGCCCATGTCATACGCCTGCTGCACCGTGCCGAACATGATCTGGTCGAAGCTGTTGGGGTACGTCAGCAGCTCGTTGTGGTTGAGCTTTACGATGAACGGAATCCGGTGCGCAAACCGGCGGGATACGGACCCGAGCACGCCGAACGTAGAGGCGACGGCATTGCATCCGCCCTCGAGCGCCAGCTCGACGATGTTCGCCGGATCGAAGTAGTCGGGATTCTTGGCGAAGCTCGCCCCTCCAGCGTGTTCGATACCCTGGTCCACCGGCAGAATCGACACATGACCGGTGCCCGCGAGCCTGCCGGTGCCGAACATCCATTGCAGGTTGCCCAGAACGCGGTTGTTACGATCCGACTGTGCTACCACCCGATCGACGAAGTCGGGTCCAGGGGCGCTCAGACGGTCGGCGGCGATGCCCGCGCACCGATGCTCCAGGAGCGACGTGGCGTCATCGCCTAGAAGTTCGAGGATCTCACTATTCATGTCACCGTGGTCCGGGTAAGGATGCAGGGTTGACGGCGTCAGCGCGCCGGATGTGCTCACAGCGAGCGCTCAATCGAGGCCTCGCAACCACAACATGCGACCCGAACCGGAGCACCGCAAAGCACCCGGGGTCAACCGCCGGGGGCCGCGACCTCTCCCGGCAGGTAGCTCCGAAATACGCGCCCGTAGATGTCCCACGCGGTCACGAACAACGCAGCCACGATCGGGCCGATGATGAAGCCGACCGCCCCGAACAGGATCAGCCCACCGAGCGTCCCGAGAAGAACCAGCAGGTCGGGCATCTTCGTGTCCTTACCGATCAGCCAGGGGCGCATGAAGTTGTCGACGGTCCCAACGACCGCCGCGCACCACAGGGCCAGAACGATAGCCGTGACGCTGTCCCCCGTTGCGAACAGGTAGATCACCGCCGGCACCCAAACGAGGCCGCTGCCGACGGCAGGGATGATCGACAGCACCGCCATCACCGTTCCCCAGAAGGCAGCCGACGGAATCCCCGCGACATAGAAACCCAGGCCGGCGAGCGTTCCCTGCACGATCCCGATCACCAGTGATCCCTTGAGCGTGGCGCGCGTAACGGACACGAACTTGTCGATCATTCGCGCTTCGTCCGACGGGGGCAGCGGAAGGTAGTAGAGCATGCGGGCCAGCAAGCTGGACCCCGAGACCAGGAAGAAGAACATCGCGTACAGCATGACGAACAGATCAAGCAGAAACGACGCCGTGCCCCGGGTGGCCGAGGCCACGCTGCCCACCAGGAACCCACCCACGACGCCCGCCAATTCGCCGGCCTTGGCGACGAGCTGGTCCTGGTAGGGTCGTAGCCACTCGAGCTGCGGGATGCGCGCAAGCAAGAGATCGAGGGCATCGGGCGACCGCAGCTGGGCATCGATCCACGGTCCTACGGTCTCGCTCACGCGGAGCGCCTGCGAGACGACGATGCCCAGGAACAGTGAGACGGGCACGATGACCACAAACAGAACGACGACCAGCGTCACGATGGCTGCGAAACGCGGTCTACCGCCGAGTTTCGCCGTGAGGCCCCGGTGCAGCGAGTAGCACAAACCGCTGAACACGCCGGCAAGCAGCAACGGCACCAGGAAGCTCCGGATCATCGCGAGAAACAGCAGGGTGATGCCCACGACGAGCAGGATCACGGTGATCTTCCCGGATTGTTCTCGCCGTTGGATCTCGGAAGGAGGCTGCGAGGAGTTCACCAATTCGTCTCCCGTTCGTGGAGTCCGACCACTGTCCGATATCGGTTGCCCGAACCACCGGCTAACCTAGGAGGCCAGCGTGAACCCGCCACCCCACGGCGCTTCCGACTGTCGAATCTGTCCCGTTCCCCATATTCTCGGTGTCTTCGAAAGCGGTTCTTGACCGCTGGACATGGCCGCAAGCTGGGAGCGATGGCATGGCGATGGATTCGTCGGGAGGTCCGAAGCGCGACACCTGGGGGTCGAAGGCGGCGTTCGTACTCGCTGCCGCCGGCAGCGCCGTCGGTCTTGGCAATATCTGGGGGTTTCCCACTGTCGCCGGTCAGAATGGTGGCGGCGCGTTCCTGACGATCTACCTGATTGCCGTGCTGCTCATCGGCGCACCGGTCATGCTGGCCGAGCTGATCGTCGGACGGCACACGCAGAAGAATCCCGTAGGCGCTTTCAAGGCGATCATGCCGGGATCGGCCTGGTCTCTGGTGGGGGCCCTGGGGGTGCTGACGGGCCTGGTCATCCTGAGCTTCTACACGGTGATCGCCGGATGGACACTCGCCTATATCATTAAGACCGCAGCGGGCGTGTTTGGGCCCGGCGCGGATACCTCTGCGATCTTCGCGGAAGTCTCGGGCAACCCGGTGAATGCGCTTCTGTGGCACGCGATATTCGCCATGATAACCGTCTCGGTCGTCGTGAAGGGCGTACGCGACGGCATCGAACGCTGGACTAAGATTCTCATGCCGCTGTTGTTCGTCCTGCTCGTCCTGCTGGCGATCCGGGCAGTGACGCTGTCGGGAGCCGGCGAGGGTCTCTCGTTCTACCTGCAACCTGATTTCAGTCAGATCACCGGCAGGGTAGTGCTCGCGGCCGTCGGGCAGGCGTACTTCAGCCTGATCCTCGGCATGGGAGCGATGATCACCTACGGGTCATACGTGTCGAAGAAGGATGACCTGGTGTCGTCGGCGGCGTGGGTCACGGGATTCGACACGACGATCGCCATCCTGGCGGGCCTGATCATCTTCCCGACGCTGTTTCACGCGGGCCTCGAACCCGGAGCCGGTGGCCCGGGAATGGTGTTCGTCGTGTTGACGTCGCTGCTGTCCTCGATACCACCGGACCCGTATGGCGGCATCATTTTTGGTACGGGGTTCTTCGTTCTGCTCGCGATCGCCGCGCTAACCTCGAGCGTGAGCCTCCTCGAAGTGTGCACTTCCTGGGGCGTGGACGAGAAGGGCTGGAGCCGGAAAAAGGCCGCGATCACCCTCGGCGCAGCCGCATTTCTGATCGGGATTCCAAGCGCCCTGGCCAACGGCGCGGTGGGCTGGCTGACCAACCTCCCGGGCGTGGGCATGGACTTCCTGAGCTTCATGTTCCTGCTGTTCGGACAGTATTCGCTGGTGATCGGCGCGCTGCTGATCAGCACCTTCGTGGCGTGGGTGTGGGGCGTGAAGGCGGCGGGTGACGAAGTGCGCTCGTCGGGTAAGGGATTTGCCCTCGAAGGAGCATGGGGCTTTCTGATTCGATTCCTGTGTCCGCTGGCGATCCTGATCCTGCTCATTCAGCTCGTGAGCAGCCTCTTCTAATCGGCCGCCGCGTCGGACCGTTGGCCCTCGTCGCCGACGGTCCACGTCCGGCCCCCGGCGAGAAGGTCGGCCACGGAAGCGCCGGCAGGTGGCACGTCGGCGAGCATGACCTCGTCGTACGATTGCGCCGGATCCCGATACAGCACGCCGATCGCCATCGGGTGGACGGGTGGTTGAAGCTCCGCCAGCAGAAGCGCCAGAGCCCGATTCGTTTCGTCGTGAACGACGAGATCCTCTTCGTCCGCGCCGCCCGGGCCCACATCCACGGCCTCGAGCGTCCAGCTCTCCGAATTAAATCTCAGTCCCCGACTCCCATCCGGCCCGAATCGCAGCGGCTTGCCGTGCTCGACAAGCACCTGCATCGATGACGCGCGCGATTTGTCGGTGAACTCCGAAAAACAGCCGTCGTTGAACACGATGCAGTTCTGGAAGATCTCCACGAACGAGGCGCCGCGGTGAGCGTGGGCTTCCTTCATGACCCCGGTAAGGTGCTTCAGGTTGATGTCGATCCCCCGCGCCACGAAGCGCGCGCCCGCCCCGATGGCGAACGACGCGGGATGGACGGGATTCGAAAACGAGCCTCGCGGGGTGGACGGCGTGACCGTACCGCGCCGGGACGTAGGTGATGCCTGGCCCTTGGTCAGGCCGTAAATCTCATTGTTGAACAGCAGGATCTGTAGGTCGACATTGCGCCGCAGCACGTGCAGCGTGTGATTCCCGCCTATGCTCAGCGCGTCGCCGTCTCCGCTGATCACCCACACGTCGAGGTCAGGATTCGCGAGCTTCAGTCCCGTCGCGAGCGCAGGCGCCCGGCCGTGAATCGTATGGAATCCATACGTCGACATGTAGTACGGGAACCGGGCGGCGCACCCGATACCCGATACGAAGACGGTGTTCTCAGTCGAGGCACCGATGTCGGCGAGCGTCTTCTGGACCCCCTTGAGGATCGCGTAGTCACCACAACCCGGACACCAGCGAACCTCCTGGTCCGAGGCGAAGTCCTTCGCGGACGGCGGCGGTGTCTGGGTGGCTTCGGTCATGACCTCTCCTCCAGAGCGGCGCGGATCGCCGACTCGATTTCGCGGATGCGGAACGGGCGACCCGTTACCCGGTTCAGACCGTCAGCACGCACTCCCAGCCGCGACCGAAGAACGTGCAGCAGCTGGCCGGCGTTCACTTCCGGCACGAGCACGCGGTCGAAGCCGCCCAGCAAGCTCGCCAGGTTGCGCGGAAATGGGGACAGCCACCGGAGGTGAATGTGGCTTACGTTGAGACCCGCCTCCTGAGACCGCTCCACCGCCTTCGAGATTGCCCCGTACGTGGAACCCCAACCGACGACGGCGAGGGCTCCGGATTCCGGGCCTGCGTCGACGGACTGTTCCGGAATGTAATGCGCGATTCGCTCGATCCGCTCCGCCCGAATCGCTGTCATCCGATCGTGGTTCTCGGGATCGTACGAGATA
>JARFPW010000223.1 GCA_029288095.1 Gemmatimonadota bacterium | reverse complement strand
GCGGTGGCTTGTGCGATGGGAAACACCAGCACGGCCGCCGCGTTGTTGGTCACCGTCTCGGTGAACAGGTTCGTGAGGGCGTACACGGCTGCCAGGGCAAGTAGCGGATTGTCGCCTGCCAGTCCCAGCCAGCTGCCGGCTATGGCAGACGCCGCGCCGGAAACCGTCATCGCGCTGCCGATCCCGAGCGCGGCGCCGATCACGATGAGTACCGACCAATCCACGCTGGCCCGCGCTGCACTACCCGTCGTACAGCGAGTAATGACCATCAGGGCGCCGGCGACGAGGGCCGCCTCCAGCATCGACAGCACGCCAAGGGCCGCGATGACGACCATCCCGAGCAGAATCGCGCCGGCCAGCCATGCTTTCTCGTGACGCGGCACGGCTGAACCGCGGAACTCACTGACGAGCAAGAAGTCGCGGGAGTTTCGGTGCCGCTGCGCGAACATCGGACGTGCCTCCAACAGCAGCGTGTCACCAGCACGCAGCAGAATGTCGCCGATCTTGCCACGAAGCCGCTCACCATTGCGGGCCACGGCGACGACGACCGCTTCGTAACGCGTACGAAACCGGCCGTCGCGAATCGTGCGGCCAACGACCGGACAGCTGGCTGACACGACGACTTCGACGAGGCTGCGCTCGGGACGCGGCACGGCGAGTTTGGACACCTGGTCGGGGACCGGAACCAACCCTCTCATGCGGAGCAAATCAGCCATCGATTCGACCGCGCCAACGAACAGGAGACGGTCTCCACTCTGCAGACGCTCGGTCGGAGCGACGGCCGGCAGAACGACATCGCGCCGCTCGATTTCCGCCAGGAACGCACCCGGCAGGTGCCGGAGCCCCGCCTCTTCCACCGACTTGCCCACCAGCGGACTCGAGTCTTCGAGCTCCATCTCGATGGTGTATTCACGCGTCGCATCGGGCTGGCCCAACGGCGGGCTCCGGTCCGGCAGCAGCCAGCGCCCGGCTGCGACCACGAAGGCCGTCCCAATGACGACCGCGGGTAGCCCCAGGGCACCGATCGCGAAGAACCCCATCGGACCAAGATCGGTCGTTTCGAGAACCAGGCCGTGCACGATCAGGTTGGTGCTGGTACCGATGAGCGTACACGTGCCTCCGAGTATCGCCGCATAGCTGAGCGGGATCATCAGCTTTGACACGGCCAGCCCGGTTCGACGACTCCAGTCCTCGACTACCGGGACCATCATCGCGACGACCGGCGTGTTGTTGAGCAGGCTGCTTACGGCCGACACCGGGAGCATCAGCCGCAGCTGCGCGGAAGACAGCGACCGGGGCCGACCGAGGAGGCGGGTGCCTGCCGCGTTCGCCGCACCTGTGTCGACCAATCCGGCTACGACCACGTACAAGATGCCGATCGTCGCCAGTCCGGGATTCCCGAGCCCCGCCAGGGCCTCCGACGGCGACAATACGCCACTCACGATCAACACCGTAAGGGATCCCACGAGAATGAAGTCGGGCGCGATTCGGCTCCTAACCAGAGCCGCCATCGTCAGGCCGACGACCCCAAGGGTCAGCCAGGCATCAGCGCCCATGATACCGTCCGTTCGGTCGGCTCACGAAGGCAGGTGCTGAATTAATTCGGCGATCGTGACGAAATGGTGATCATCGTGCTCCGCCATGAAGAACATGAGGTCCGGAAGCGTCATAGGCTGGAGGAGACGCGGATGCTGCGCCGTCTGGGCAAGCAGCTCTTCCCGACGTGTCTCCATGCGCTCCACCATCGCCAGGCGTGTAGTCCGGAACTCCGTGAGCAGGTCGGCAAGCCGGCTCTCGTTGTGGGCCGCCTCGTGCGTGCGCCGGTTCTCGAGGTCAGCCGAACGCAACTCGTCGAGGCCCGAGAGAAAGTCATCGAGACGGCCATCCCACAGCGGCTCGAGATCGATGAGGTGGCCCACGTTCTCCTGGATTGACCAGGCACCGTCGATCCGGCGTGTCACCTGTTCGGCCGACAGACCGTCAACCAGTGAGTCGAGCCGATCCGGTGCGCCGCGCAGGCGCTCGAGAAGCTCGGGAAACGATGCCGCCGGAAGACCCAGGTCGAAGAGTCTGTCGAACCACAGGGTTCGTCGTTCCATCTAGGCTCCCCAGATTGAGTAAGCGAGCAAGCCGGAGATCGCGATCAGCAGCACGCCGGCAATCACGAACTTGTGCGACGTCTCAGGTGTGACGCGACCCATCGAAGCCAGACCCCAGTCCGGTTTCACGAAGACGATGGCCGCCTTCAGCACCATGGCGCTCCCGATCGCGGTGAGCACAACGCCCGGCCACGACCACACGGGGTGAAACGCGAGAATGAGAGATCCGGTGAACAGGCTGAGAAAGCCGTTGGCAAACACGCCCGGACGTCCCTGTTGCTGCAGTCGGACGAAGAACTCGGCCCACGCCCGGTGTTGAACGACGTGTGACACGCCGAGCACGAAGAAATTGATGGCCGCGAACACTTCGATCGCTCGTTCCACGCGTCCTCCAACCGTCGTTGGTTGTCGAATCGAGTTGAGCGCGCAATCTAATCGGCGCCGGGTTTCTCCGCGCCAGGGGAGTTGGCTGGCGCCTGCGACCCGGCAGGAAGGTCGATCGCGAACAGCCGAATCTCGGGTGCCTCGTCAGACAGGCGTATCATCTTCTCGAATCCGAAGCCGATCTTTTCCAGCACCCTGATCGAAGCGTCATTGTCGGCGGATGTAATCGCCACGATCCGGGACAATCCGTGCTCGTCTCGCGCCCGGCTGAGCACTGCGCGGCCGGCCTCGGAGGCGTACCCCTGGGACCAGGCCTCCGGGATCAGGGAGAACCCGAGGTCCGCGTCATCCAGCGAGTCCCGTCGCAGCAATCCGCACATGCCGACCTCCACCCCGTCGTCGCGACGCTCCACGAGATACAGACCGAACCCGTGTTCCTGGTAGCTGGCGACGGGTCCTTCCCGTATGTACTGGCGCGCGTCGTCGAGCGTTCGCACCCCTTTGTCCCCGACGTATCGCAGAAAGGAAGGTTCATTGAGCAACCGAAGGATGAACGCCGCGTCCGAGTCGTTCATCCGCCGCAACTGGAGACGACCCGTTTCTATCACGCTGTCCGCCCTGCAGTCAGCCAGGCTTGTTCACTCGAAGAGCGAATCCCAGCCCGAGGAAGATGAACCCGAGCATCCAGACCCCCGAGTTGCCGTACGCAAAGCCCATGATGACGAAGACCGTGCCCAGAACGAAGCCGACGTGCGTAGCTTTGTCCTTCATCAGTCCGTCCTCCGCGCGACCGTCAACTTGCGCGCGAGCGATGCGATGCGATGGCGGTCACGAATCCGGCTCCCTACCCAGCTGTACACGCTGATGAGGAAGATCCCGGCTACGAATCCGGGGATGAGAAGTGAAACGACGGTACCGTCGGTGAGATCGCCCAGCGTCAAAACTGCCGTGACCACGAGAATGATTCCACCCAGCGCCAGGGCGAAGCGGGAGAGCAGCAGTTCTATCCCGCGCGTCTTTTCATCCCAGGTCAGGAGATCATCGAGAAAGCGCTGTTCGTCGGGCGAGAGATCAGCCATCATCCACCTCGTCGTTCCATGAATCCAGGACAATCCGTCGGCGGATAACCTAGTCCGAGTCGGTCCCGGTGCGACAGGACAGAGTGCGCCGAAAGCAGATCGCCCGCTGCGTTGCCTCGAATCCGGCAGCCAGGTGGAAAGCCTCACTTCCGGTGTTGCCGAGTTCAGAGTCCGATGCGAACTCCGTCAGCCCACGGTTGCGCGCCCACTGGTCGCCTTTCCGCACCAGGCTTGACGCCAGGCCGAGCCGCCGGGACTGCTCGTCGACCCAGATTCCCTCCAGATAGGCGACGGGCGAGCTTCGGCATCCATCAGCGAACCTCCTCAGTCCAACTTCGGCGAATGCACAGAGCCTGCCTTCAGCCTCCTGGGCCACGAGCAGGATACCTTGCGACACCGGCAGCGCGAGGACGGCATCGACCTCGGACTCCTCGGAGTCCGGCCACAGCCGGAGTCGCATGCGCAGCAGCTCCGCCCGATCATCCGGTCGCGCCGGTCGAATCGTCATCACTGCACGCCGGACGCCTTCGCGAGACGCTTGAGCAGCTGTATCTGGCCGGCATGGTAGGTGTCGTGGAGCAGGATGCCGGTAATCAGATCCGCGAACGTCGTGCTGGTCTTTCCTGCCTTGTGATCCATCCGGGCCGGATCGAATCCAGACAGCGCTTCGATGAGACCGTCGTGAGCCTGGCGTACGAGTTGTCGGTCCCTGTCCCAGGCTGCAGGGGATCCCGGTTCGTCGGGTGCGGGCCAGTTCGATGGACTGCGGGGGAACCCGCCGCGAGGCGCCCCGGTGATGCGTCGCGCGACCGCATAGTTCCAGTAGGCTACATGCAGGGCCAGTTCCCAGATGCTGTGCCTGTCCGGCTGAAGCTTCCAGCATGCGGTTTCCGGGGATACGCCGCGCAGGGCGCCCATCACTGTCGGCCCCCCGTGCCAGGGCCGCGCCCCGCGCGGTGGGTGCAGATGCCTCAGTGCCTCGTCGAGTCGCTTGTCATTCATCGGAAAGCCGTGCGGTCCGACCAACGCCGATCACCATCCCGATAATCTGAGCGGCGCCCGTCGCCTCGGGTCTGGACATGCCGGAAGACTCGAGTATCTGGGCGGGGACGAATAGCAGAAC
>JARFPW010000219.1 GCA_029288095.1 Gemmatimonadota bacterium | reverse complement strand
CAAGAATGCAGCGCTGCCGATACTGGCGGGCTCTCTCCTCGCTTCCGATCCGGTCACTCTCGACAACGTCCCGGAGATCCGTGACGTGATGACCATGATCCAGCTGATCGAATCCGTCGGAGCCACGGTGGAACGACTCGGGCCGGGCCGGTACGTGATCGATCCGAAGGGTCTCGATGGCGGACCGCTCGATGCGGCTCTGTCCAGCCGGATTCGGGCCTCGATCCTGCTGGCCGGTCCGTTGCTGGCTCGGTTCGGCGAGGTCGTCCTTCCGCCTCCCGGCGGAGACGTCATCGGCAGGCGTCGCCTGGACACGCATTTCCTCGCTCTGGGCCGTCTGGGCGCAAAGGTGGAGGCCAGCGATCGCTACGAACTCCGATCCGCGGGACTCAAGGGAGCCGACCTCTTTCTCGATGAGCCATCGGTGACGGGAACGGAAAACGCCTTGCTGGCGGCGGTAACCGCGGAAGGGGATACGCTGCTGCGCAATGCCGCGTGCGAGCCCCATGTCCAGGACCTGTGCCAGTTCCTGTGCGGCCTCGGGGCCCAGATCGACGGCATCGGCACCAGCCGCCTGTCGATTCAGGGCGTGAGCACATTGTCGGGGGGGGCGCACAGGATCCAGGCGGACCACATCGAGATCGGGAGCCTGATCGGCCTCGCGGCCATTACGGGCTCGGATGTGCACATCGAGGAAGTCGACCTCGATCACTTCGATCCACTCCGGGTTGGATTCGAGCGGCTCGGTATCGAATGCGTGCCGAAGGATGGCGGCGTCTACGTGGGGCCGGACCAGTCCCTCGAAATCCGCCCGGATATCGGAAGTCAGATCCCGAGCATCGGTGACGGACCGTGGCCCGCGTTTCCCGCCGACCTGACCTCCATCGCTCTGGTCGTGGCGACGCAATGCCGTGGTACCGTGCTGATTCACGAGAAGATGTTCGAGTCGCGCATGTACTTCGCGGACAAGGTCATCGCGATGGGTGCGAGCGTCGTTGTGTGCGATCCGCACCGCGCAGTGGTCGTCGGCCCCTCGCGACTGAGAGGCGGAACTGTCGAGAGTCCGGATATCCGCGCCGGGATGGCCTTGCTGATTGCGGCGCTCGCGGCTCACGGCGAGAGCCGGATCTTCAATATCGGTCAGATCGAGCGGGGCTATGAGAGGATCGACGAGCGCCTCGGGTTGCTGGGTGCGGACATCGAGCGCGTCGAGCCGGGCGTGTGACCCCCGACCCGGCGACTGTCGTTGAGGGAATCGACGTACTCCGCGCGACCGAATTAGAGACCGTCTATCCGGGCTTGGTCGCAGGAATGACCATCCGGCCCGACGCCGGCGTTCACGCCGACTCACGCGCCGGTGCCGGCGACTACGGACTGTCGGGCGGATCCGATGCGTGGGCTGTTTCAGAACGGTTCGAGCGGTTGGCTCGCGGTCTCGGATTCGCGTGCGTCGCGGTTGGCCGGCAGGTGCATGGCGCCGACTTGTTGGACGTCGAGGCAGCGCCCCCGGCGGGCACCTGGGTCGTAGGCACGGGCGACGGGCTGGTGAGGCCGCCGCCCGGCTGCCTGCTCGTCGTTACCGTTGCCGACTGCGTTCCCGTGTACCTGGTCGAAGCCGAATCCGGCCACGTGGCTCTGCTTCACGCTGGCTGGCGGGGTGTGGCAGCCGGAATCCTTCGTCGTGGCGTGGAGAGTATGATCGCAGGGTCGTCAGGCAGTCTGGCGTCGCTCCGACTCCACCTCGGTCCTGCGATATGCGGCGACTGTTACGAGGTGGGCCCGGAAGTGCTGACCATGCTCGGGCTGGACGCCGATGGCTCTGCGCAGGTGGATCTGCGCCAGGTGCTACGCCGCCAGGCTGCAGAGATCGGGATTCCGCCGGCATGCGTGACCTCATCGCGCCGCTGTACGCGTTGCGAAGCGGATAGCTTCCATTCGTATCGGGCAGCCGGCGACGAAGCGGGCAGAATGGCGGCCTTTCTGGGGCGGACATCGTGACCGGGAGGGCCTTCACCGGGTGCATTGAAGGCGCCTGCGAGGGTTTGCCAACGCCGATCGGAAACTATATGTTGCGCGGCTGAGAAACGCGTCCGTCGTAGGCCGAACGGACGCCCGTGGTCGGACTGAAGTGGGGAGATGGACTCGGCCCCACTTTTTTGTTATGGGTCAGTTTCGCAGGCGCGGAGACAGACATGTCGGACGGACTGGAGTCGGCCATCGAGCGTGTGCTCGAGGATTTGGGCTACGAACTCGTGGTGCTCGAGAGGGGTGGTGGACGGCGGCGCCCCCTGTTGAGGTTGCGCGTCGATCGCCCTGGAGACCAGCCGGGCCATTCGAGTCTGACGGCGGATGACTGCGCCGAAGTCAGCCGGGCGGTGCTTGAAATGTTGGAAGGGCGCGACGACGCCTCAGCTGACTTCGTGCTCGAGGTCTCGTCGCCCGGCATTGAGCGTCCGCTGGTGCGGGTAGCCGACTACGAGCGGTTTGCCGGCGAGCAGGTCCGCATCCGGGGATTCGGTCCGCTCCTCGGAGGTCGGAAGCAGGTCGATGCGGTGTTGTTGGGCCTGGAGGCAGCAGACGAAGCGGTGTTGCTGGACGTGGATGGCGAGCGAGTTACGGTGCCGGTGAGTGCGATAGCCCGCGCCAACCTCCGATACTCGCCGCGCGACGACGGGTAAGTGGTTCGGAGACTTGAGGGGAGAGAGGGATAAATGAGCGGTCAGGCTTCAATCGTCGAGGCGTTCCGCGTCATGACGGCGAATCGTTCGCTGTCGGACGACGAGCTCCACGACCTCATCCGCGACGGGATCACGGCGGCGCTCACGCGGCACTTCAATGGGCCCGTTGAAGCCGAGATCTCCATACTTCCGGATGGCGACATCAAGATCGTCGCTCTCAAGGAGGTCGTTGAGGATGTCGAGGAGCCGTCGCGGCAGATTTCGCTGACCGAGGCGAGGTACGACGACGAAGACTTCCAGGTGGGAGATCTGCTCGAAATCCCGATACAGTTTTCGGATTTCGGACGCAACGCCGTGATCGTAGCCAAGCAGCGGATCGTGCAGCGGCTCCGGGAAGGCGAGCGGGACCGCATTCGTGAAGAGTTCAGCGGCAGCGTAGGCGATCTGGTGTCTGGCGAGGTCCAGCAGATCGAACGTGGAAAGATCGTGGTC